>JBIOVW010000881.1:0-2333 GCA_044867945.1 Nakamurella sp.
GGTGCGCCGCCAGCGCTCGGCCAGCCAGTCCCCGAAATCGTCCATGAACGGCAGCATGTCGTCCTTGCTGATCGGCTCGGGTGGTCCGGCCGGCACCTGCACCACCTGAACTCCGGAGGGCATCGGCACCATCTCCGGGGTCCCCGGGTCGTCCCGCCGGGTATAGACCGTGACCGAGTGGCCATCGATGGCAAGTTCCGACGCCAGCGCGGCCACGTGCACGTTCTGTCCGCCGGCGTCGACCCCACCCAGCGCTGCCAGTGGACTGGCGTGTTCCGACACCATCGCGATCCTCACCGCGTCACCTCCTTGAGCAGGGCCTGCCAATCCGCCAGAAAACGGTTCAATCCGAAGCGCTGCAAGGCATGTCGGCGGGCGGCGCCGCCGGCCCGGCGGGCCTGGTCGGGGTCGGCCAGCCACCGGCGGCCGGCGTCGATCAACACCTGGGGATCGGCGCTGATCACCCCGGCACCCTCGGGTACCGCGTCGTGGGCCGCGGTCGAATCGACCGCCAGCACCGGCATGCCCAGGGTCATCGCCTCGATCAGCGAGAGGCCCAGACTGGTCCACCGGTACGGGTGCAGATACACCCGGGCGGCGCCCAGCGTCAAGTGCAGCAGCTGCTGAGGCAGGTTGTCGTACAGGTGGTCTCGCAGGGCGGGCGCCGGGCCGGCGAGTTCCTCGACGCCCATGCCGAAGACCTCGACCGGCAACTCGGCGGCGACCCGTAGCAGGATGTCCGTGCCCGCCACCCGGCGACGCCGCACCGGTTCGTTGACGACCGCGGCCACCCGCGCCAGGTGCCCGGTGTACCGGTGACCGGGATCCGGGATGCCGTGCTCGATGACGGTGACCGGTGCCCGGCCGGTGTCCCACATCAGCGCGTTGTACGCGGTGACGTGCACCAGGACGATGTCGTCGCGGTCGGCGAGCGGGTGCACCGTCGACGCGGCCGGCCCGGTGGGCGCGTTGTGCTCCACGAACACGGCGGGCACGTCCTGGCCCGCGCGGCGGCCGGTCCACTCGCGGAACAGGTCAAGATCCCCGGGGCGCTGCAGCACGACGACATCGATGTCCTCGTCGGCCAACCGGGCCGGGTCGACCTCCCGGACGCTGCCCGGCCACCGCCACGTCTGCGCCCTGCCCCGACCGTCCGGTCCACGCCCGGGCAGCACCGGCACCAGGTACTCGTCCGGCCCGGCGACGAACGAGGTCATCCAGGAACCGTGCACGTGCCAGATCAGCACCCTCATGCCGGTACCACCATCGGGTACGCGGCGAGGCGATCGACCGCGTCGGCGACATCGGCGGCCGGCACCGCGGACAGGCACGGATGGCCGGGGATCGGGCAGTCGCGTGCCCGGCTGCCGCGGCACTGCGCCTTCTGATCCCCCAGCACGACGGACGACGCCGCATACGGCGCCCACCGCTGCGCCGGCACCACCGGCGAGAACAGCGAGACGATGGGCGTACCGACCGCGGCCGCGAGATGGGCGGGCCCGGTGTTGCCCACCACAACACACGAGGCGCGGTCCAGCACGGCGGCCAGTTCCGGCAGGCTTGTCGATCCGCTGAGATCGGTGGTCCGCGGTCCGGCGGCGGCCGCGCAGAGCGACCGCTCGCCCGGCGACCCGGTGAGGACGACCGTGCGCCTCCGGCGGTCCAGTTCGGCGACGATCCTCGCGGCGTGCGTCGGCGTGAGCGCCCGGGCCGGCACCGAGGCACCCGGGTGGACGACGACATACGAGGCGGCCGGGACGATGTCGGTCACGTCCGGCAGGGGTCGGCGGACCGCCAGGCGTCCGTCGTCACCCGGCGGCAGGGTGCCGCCCGCGGCGAGGGCGAGGTCGAGCGCGGCGGTCACCTCGTGCCCGTCCGGCCGGCGGTGCCGCAGGTCCAGCAGCGAACCCGGGTAGTCGACGCAGGTCGCCGCGATCCACTCGATGCCCGCGAGCCGCGCGATCAGGGCCATCGGAAGTGGGCTCTGGTGGAAGGAGGTGAAGATCACCGCCCGCCGGTACCCGCGGTCGGTCAGCGTGTTCACCAGTGCGTGCACCGCGGGCGCCGAGAACGGTGTTGGCCGAAAACCCGACCAGGGCGCGTCGAAGACGAGCACGTCACGCACGCCTGGCAGCAGTGCGGCGGCCGCCCGGCCGGCCGGCGACACCAGCAGGTCGACCGTGCCGCCGGCGGCCAGGGCACGCAGCGCCGGCCCGGTGAGCAGGACATCCCCGTCGCTGTCCAGCCGCACGGCCAGCAGCGCGCCGATCGCCGTGCCGCGGCTCATGCGGACCCCGGGGTCAGGATCAGGTCGGCCGCCGCGGCCAGCGACC
>JBIOVW010000882.1:0-16078 GCA_044867945.1 Nakamurella sp.
GCCAACCAGAAGGACTACACCCACCGGTTCCTCACCGCGGTGAAGCCGGAGGTCTGAGCGAGGCTTGCCAAGCCAACCGCCGCCGGGTGGACGGACCCCTTGGGGTTCGCCACCCGGCGGTCGGCGTTCATGGGGGCGCTGCGCAGGCAGCCCGCCGTGCGCTCAGGCCGGCCGGACCACGGTGGAGACCAACCACCGCGCACCGGTGCGCAGCTCGTCCGGCACGGTCGCGTCCCCCGCGATGTGCCGGATCAGGCAGTTCTCGACCAGCCCGTCGAGGGTGGCGTAGGCCATGAGCGAGCTGACCACGGGCCGCCCGCCGAGCAGGGCGGCGTAGCGCTGCACCACCCGCCAGACCATGGCCTCGAGCTGTTGGTCCAGTTCGGCGACCGTGAGCCGCAGCCGTTCGTCGAAGCTCGACTGCGACCGCAGGTCGTACCAGAGCCGGTGCATCGCGAAGTCCTCGCGCATGGTCGTGACCAGCGTGTTCGCGAAGGCCTCGGCGAGCCGGTGGGCCGACTCGGCCGACGCGACCACCTCGTCATACCGATGGACGCAGGAGGCCTTGTAACGCCGCGCGCAGAACGTGATCAGCTCGACCTTGTCGCGGAAGTAGTAGTGCAGCACGCCGTGCGAGAACGCCGTCTTCTGCGCGATCTCGCGCAGGCTGGTCCGGGCATAGCCCAGCTCTCCGAGGGTGGCCAGGGCGGCGTCGGCCAGTTCGCCCCGGCGCCTTTCGAACTTGTCGATACGGCTGCGCTCGAACCGGTCGGCCGCAATGGTCCCCGGCGCCTTCACGTCCGTCATCGGTGGCCCTTCCTGCGCGTTCGAAGCCAACATGCTCATCGCCCGTTTGGACGAATGTCAAGAGAAGTCTTGACACCCGTCAAGACCGGGGGGCAGCCTGTGCACCACATCGGCTCGTTTCGCCGCTGATTCCCGGCAGTACGCGACCGGGCAACGACTTCCAGGCGGGCGGGGAGATCGATACCCCTCGCGACCTCCCCGCCATTGGAAGTCACCTCGATCACGATGGCGGTCAGAGCACCGCCATCCCGTGCACGGGCGACGATGCCTGGGCATGGTGTCGCTTCGGGATCCGCCCGGCCAGCCGCGCGCCGCGCCCGGCCAGTACCGCGTGCCGCATGGCCGAGGCCATCAGCGCCGGCCGCTGGGCGCGGGTCACCGCCGACGCCAGCAGCACCGCGTCGCAGCCCAGTTCCATGGCCAGCGCAGCGTCGGAGGCGGTGCCGATGCCCGCGTCCAGGATCACCGGCACGGTGGCCTCGGAGACGATCAGCTCGATGTTGTGCGGGTTGGTCAGGCCGAGGCCGGTGCCGATCGGCGCGCCGAGCGGCATGACCGCCGCGCACCCGGCCTGCTGCAGCCGGCGGGCCAGGATCGGGTCGTCGTTGGTGTAGGGCAGCACGACGAAACCGCGGCCGACCAGCTGTTCGGCGGCGTCCAGCAGCTCCACCGGGTCGGGCAGCAGGGTGAACTCGTCGGCCACCACCTCCAGCTTGACCCAGTTGGTCTCCAGCGCCTCCCGGGCCAGCTCGGCGGTGAGCACCGCCTCCCTGGCGGTCCGGCACCCGGCGGTGTTGGGCAATATGCGCACGCCACGGGCGTCCAGCACGTCCAGCAGCGACCCCTCGGTCACCACCCCGTGCCGGCGCATCGACACCGTGCACAACGCGGTGCCGGACGCGTCGATCGTCTCGGAGATGACCGTCATGCTGGTCGCACCGCCGGTGCCCAGCAGCAGTCGCGACGACAAGGTCACCCCGGCGATGACGAACGGATCACCGGCAACGGAATCAGCCACCGTGCTCATCCTCCTTGGACCGCGGTGACGATCTCGATCACGCTGCCGTCTCGCAACGTGGTGGCGGGCCACTGCGAGCGGGGAACGACGTCACCGTCCAGCGCGGCCGCGCCACCCCTCGCAGCTCCCAGCTCACCGGAGAGCAGCACCTGCAGCGTGGCGCCCGGGTCGATCACCCTGGGCTCCCCGTTGACCGTGATGTTCATCGGACCTCCTGTGGGAGATGGCGTTCCGGGGTGAAGGGGGCGAGTTCGCGCGGCAGCGCGCCGTCCGCGATCAGCGCGGCGACGCCGTCACCGGTGACCGGGGTGAGCAGGATGCCGTTGCGGTAGTGGCCGGTCGCCGTGATCAAACCGTCCGGCCCGGCCCGCCCGATGAGCGGGGCGTTGTCGGGCGACCCCGGCCGCAGCGCCGTGCTCACCTCGACCAGCTCGGCCTCGGACACCGCCGGCAACAGCGACTGGGCGTCGCGCAGCAGCTCGTACACCGCGCCCGCCCTCGGCGTGCAGTCGAAGCCCGCATCCTCCGAGGAGGCGCCGATCACCAGCTCACCGACACTGCTCGCCGCAGGGGCCTGTCCCCGCTTCGCCGGGGCCGATTCAGCGGCCCGGGGCACCAGGTAGACCGGCGATCCCTTCACGCTGCCCCGCAGGATCCGCGGCGGCAGGGCATCGGCGGCCATCCGCACCCGGAGCGTCTGCCCCTTCACCGGGTGCACCCGCGGTCGTGCCCCGTCCGGCAGGCCGCCGAGACTGCCCGAATGGGCGCCCGCGGCCAGTACGACAGTGCCCCCGGCCAGCGAGGTGCCGCCGGCGGTCGTGACCCCACGCACGCGACCGCCGGCGATCTCGATCCGGGCGACCGCCTCGGCAACCAGCACCCCACCGGTCCCGGTCACCGCGGTCAGCAACGCGGCGTGCAGCAGCCGGTTGTCGACCTGATGGTCGTCGGCGGCCAGCAGCCCACCGGGCAGACCCGGGGCGATACCGGGAATCAGCGACCGCAGCTCCCGGCCCGTCAGCGGCTCCGTCGTCCGGCCGAGGCCGCCGGCGAAGACGGCGAGGTCCCGCAGGTACGCCAGGTCGGCCCCGTCCCAGGCGGCGACGACCGTCCCGGTGGGCCGGTAGCCGACGGATGCGCCGGTGGCCTCCTCCAGCTCCGCGGCGAACGCGGGATAGCGAGCGGCGGACACCAGGTTGAGCTGCAGCAGCGACTGCTCGCCGTAGTGCAGTTCGGTGACCGGCGCGAGCATGCCGGCCGCGGTCCTCGACGCACCCGAGCCCGGCGCCGGGTCGAGGACGGTGACGGACAATCCGCGCCCCAGGCAGCGCCAGGCGGCGCACAACCCGATCACGCCGGCCCCGATGACCAGCACGTCCGGTGAATCGGCGCGTTGATGGTTCGCTCGGCAAGCCTCGCTCACGTCCCCGCGGTTCCTCTCGGTCGGCGCGGGGTCGATCGGGCGCAGTACCAGGTTGGCCGATTCGTCCGAGGCAGACTCCCTACGCCGGCATGATCCGGTTCAGGTCGGACGGTCGGCGGCTGGCAGCCACCCTCTCAGCCCGATCCATCGGGCTCCCGCGTGCACCACCGACCCTACGGCCCCCGTCTCGATTTGCCACATTCGGCCCTCCTGAATCGATTCTGAAGGGCGCAACATGGCAAATCGATGGCGAGGAGGGCGCGCCGCCTGGGTCGGCTACGGTTCGCGGGTGACCGCCTCCCAGGACCCTCGGCAAGCCCTCGCCGACGCCCGCCTGTACCTGTGCACCGACTCGCGCTCCCGCGAAGGAGACCTCGACCAGTTCCTGGACGCGGTGCTCGCGAACGGCGTGGACATCGTGCAACTCCGGGAGAAGGGCCTCGAGGCGCGGGACGAACTGCGGCTGCTCGAGGTGTTCGCGGACGCGGCGGCGCGGCACGGCAGGCTGTGGGCGGTGAACGACCGGGCAGACGTCGCGCTGGCCTCGGGCGCGCCGATCCTGCACCTGGGGCAGGACGATCTACCGGTGCCGGTCGCCCGGCGGATCGTCGGCGCGGATGTCCTCATCGGCCGGTCCACCCACGACCCGGCCCAGCTCGACACGTCCCGCGCCGAGCCCGGCGTCGACTACTACTGCGCCGGCCCGACCTGGACCACCCCGACCAAACCGGGCCGGCCCGCCGCCGGCCTGCCGTTGATCGACCACGCGGTCGCCCACCAGGACGAGCGAGTGTGGTTCGTCATCGGCGGCATCGAGAACCTCGACCGGCTGGACGAGGTCATCGCCCGCGGTGCCCGCCGAGCGGTGGTGGTGCGGATGATCACCCAGGCGGAAGATCCGGGGGCCGCGGCGAAGGCCGCCGCCGACCGGCTTACGGCCGCGGCGCTCAATCGCGCAAGCTCGGGCGACCCTAGCTCTCGTTGACGACCGCGGCCAGCGCCCGGGCCCGCCGCGAACCGAACACCTGCTCCAGCGACATCGGCGTTCCGTCGGGGCCGGTCAGCGGCACCCGCCAGTTGGGGTACTCGTCGATGGTGCCCGGCTGGTTCTGCGTGCGCCGGTCCCCGACCATGTCGGTCAGCGCGACGCACAACAGCTTCGAGGGGGTCCAGGTCAGGTACCGGTGCAGCGCCTGGACCGTCGCCTCCAGCTCCCGGCCGGCCGGGTCGGGCGCGTCCGGGTCCAGCGTGTCGGCCACCGACGACGCGGTCGCCACGGTCAACGCCCCGCGCTGTTGGAGCTCGTTGATCCATGCCGCCCGTTCGGCGTCGTCGGCGGCCAGTTCCTCCGCCAACGACCGGGTGAGCAGTTTCAACGAGTCCCGCAGCCGCACATGGTCGCCGGCCAGGTATCCGGCGGTCGGCGGCAGGTCGTGGGTGGTCACCGAGGCCAGGCAGTATTCGCGCCACCACTCCGGCCGCAGCGGCCGGCCGTCCCCGGTGAACTCGAACTCGAACCACAGGATCGAGGTGCCGAGGATGCCGCGCTCGGACAGATACTCGCGTACCCACGGCTCGACGGTGCCGAGGTCCTCGCCGACCACCACCGCATCGGCCCTCGAGGCCTCCAACGCCAGGATGCCGATCAGCGCCTCGTGGTCGTACCGGACGTAGGTGCCCTCGGTCGGGCCCATGCCGTCGGGGATCCACCAGAGCCGGAACAGGCCGATGATGTGATCGACCCGCACCCCGCCGGCCGAGCGCAGCACGGTGCGCACCATGTCCCGGAACGGCGCATAGCCGAGTTCGGCCAACCTGTCCGGCCGCCAGGGTGGCTGCGCCCAGTCCTGGCCTGCCTGGTTGAACGCGTCCGGCGGCGCCCCGACGGTGATGCCCTGCGCGAAGACGTCCTGCAGGCTCCACGAGTCCGAGCCTTCCGGGTGCACGCCGACGGCCAGGTCGTGCATGATGCCGAGCGTCATGCCGGCCCGCCGGGCGGCGGTCTGGGCGACGGACAACTGCTCGTCCAGCACGAACTGCAGCCACCGGTAGAAGTCGACGTCGTCGGCGTTGGCCTCCCTGAAGTCCGCCACGGCCGACGAGGCAGGGTGCCGGAGTTCAACGGGCCACTCGTGCCAGTCCTTGCCGTGCAGGTCGGTCAGCGCGCACCAGGTGGCGTAGTTGTCCAGCCCCTCGCCCTCCCGGGCCCGATAGGCGGCGTAGGCGATCTCCCGACCGGCCGACCGCGGCACCGAGTGCACGAGGCGCAGCGCCTTCGTCTTCGCGGCCCATGAGGTGTCGCGGTCAATCGCGTCGACCCCGTCCAGATCGGCTTCCAGCGCGGACCGCAGTGACTCGACAGTGGCCCTATCGGCCGCCGACAGCTGTGCGCACTCCGGGATCCGCTCCACCCGCAGGTAGATCGGGTTCTGGAACCGCCGGGTGGTGGGCAGGTACGGCGAGGGTTCCATCCGACCGGACGGTTCCGCGGCATGCAGCGGGTTGATCAACACGTACCCGGCGCCGAGCTCGGACGAACCCCAGACGGCAAGGTCCTCCAGGTCGACCACGTCACCGACGCCCCAGGACCCGGCGGACCGGACACTGTAGAGCTGGGTGGCGATCCCCCACGACCGCCGCCCACCCATCCGGTCCGGCAACCCGAGCCACCCGGGCGTGACGATCAGCGTGCACGACGCCTCGTCGCCGTCGGACCAGGCCTTCAACCGGTGGTAGCCCAACGGCAGATCGTCGGGGATACGAAAGGTCGCCTGGCCGGTGAGTTGGCCCCCGAACTCGTCTCGGATCAGGCGGGGCGCCGCCCAGTTCTCCTCCTGATGCAGGTTCGAGCGGTAGCCGCCACCCTCCAGCTCGATCCAGACGTCGACGTCGGCGCCGTCCCGGACATGCGCGTCCACGGTCGGACTCCATCCGGAACGGATCACCAGGGCGGGCGGCAACATGCGCGCCCAAGAGGCGTCCGCCGACTCGCGCAGCGCCCGCTCGGCCGCGTCCGGGGTGGACGCGTCGACGCCCAGCGCGGACAGCACCCGGGCGATGCACTCGTCGGACACCGCGACGTGCCTGCCCTGCCAATCCCAGAACTCGGTCGAGATGCCGTGTGCGCCCGCGAGCAGGTGGAGGGTGTCGTGCAGGTCCATGTGCGGCAGTCCTCCGCGTCGGTCGAGCCCCGGGCGATGCGACAGATCACACCACGCGGACCCATCCGTCGCCCGGCTGGCACGTCTGCCTAACAACGAGTCGAAACGGAACATCCAACATCCCGAGGGGAGAGCACCAGATCATGCCCGCCACCATCCGTCGCCTGCTGGACGCCGGCCTGGTCCGGTTGCGCCTGCGGGGCCGCGCGGCGGTCGGCCGCGCGTTCCGGCTGTCCGGGGCCGCCGTCGTCGCGTTCGCCGTCGCCCTGGCGTTGTTCCCCGACACCGTGCCGATCCTGGCCCCGCTGACCGCGTTGCTGGTCGTCGAGATCACCCTGAAGGACAGCCTCACCAGCGGATTCCAGCGGATCATCAGCGTGGCGAGCGGAGTCCTGTTGGCGGTCCTGTTCGCCGGCTTCGTCGGGCTGAGCTGGTGGAGTCTGGGTGTCCTGGTCGCCGTGTCGATCATGGTCGGTCAGCTGCTGCGGTTGGGCCCGCACCTGATCGAGGTGCCGATCAGCGCCATGCTGGTGCTTGCCGTCGGCGGAGCCGAGGCGGCCGCGTTCGACCGGGTCAGCGAGACGCTGCTCGGTGCGGCGATCGGTGTGCTGGTCAACCTGGTGTTCCCGCCGTCAATGGGTGCGGATTCTGCTGCGGCCGCGGTGCAGCGGTTCGCCCACGAACTGGCCCGACTGCTGCGCACCGCGTCCGCGGAGCTGTCCGAGCCGATCACGCCGACGCAGGCCACCCGGTGGGTCGACGACGCGCGCTCGCTGAGCCGGAACGTCCCGGAGATCGACAAGGCGCTGCGCCAGGCCGAGCAGGGCCGGCGGCTCAACTCCCGGGCGCTGGTGGTGCCCGACACCAGCGGCGACCTCCGAGCCGACCTGGACGCACTCGAGCACACCACGGTGACCGTCCGCAGCATGTTCCGGTCGATCCTGGACGGCGTCCGCGACCACCCGACCGCCGACCCGACCCGCGGAGAAGACCTGCGGCTGGTGTTCGCGGCCCTGCTGGCCGACGTCGCGGGCGGCATCGAGGCATTCGGTGACGTTGCGCTGGACGAGGGCACGGACCACGTCGAGAGCACCGAGCAGGCGCTGACGGTGGCGCTGACTCGAGTGCGGGAGGCCAGGGACCGGGCCGACGACCTGCGGATGATGGACGGCGCCACGGGCAACGGTTGGGAGCTGTCGGACCCGGTCCTGCAGGCCGTCGAGCGGGTGCTCAGCGACCTGGACGTGCTCGGCCGGGCCCGCCGGCCGCGCCCGGTCCGGGTGAATCCGCTGGCCGACTCGTTGGAGATCATCCGGACGGCCGGGCATCTGCTGCACGCGACACCGCGGGCCGACCGCACCCCGCGGGTGCAGCCGCGAAACGACCGTCGCGCCATCCCGGCCGATCAAACCGGCCCGCACCGGCTGCCGTTGGGCCGCACCCCCGGGCACCGGGCCGGGCGTCCCGTGCGGGACGACTCTCCGCTGGACACCGGCCGGATGCGGGCGGTGTCCCGGCCGGCGGGGCGGGCCAGGTCGGGACCGGGCAGCCGCTCCTGACGCCGACCGACATCAGCCTGAGGCGACGATCACATCCGTCACCCAAGAAGCCACTCCGACGGCGGAATGCGCGTCCCTGGAGACGGGTTGGTTCAACCGTCAACAATTCTTCGGAAGGTCGCATTCATGTCTGTCACCGGCTTCGAGCGGCAGAGCCGTATCCCGGCGTCGCTGATCGTGCTGCTCGGCGCGCTGACCGCCATCGGCCCCTTCACCATCGACCTGTACCTCGCGGCGTTCCCGCAGATCACCACCGACCTGGCCACCGATCCGGCGGCGGTGCAGCTGACCATCACCGCCACGCTGGCCGGCCTGGCGCTGGGGCAGTTGGTGATCGGATCGGTGTCCGACGCGCTCGGCCGGCGGCTGCCCCTGCTGGTCGCCCTCGGCGTCTATGTGATGGCGTCACTGGGCATCGTGTTCGCCGGCTCGGTGACCCTGCTCACCGGGCTGCGGTTCGTGCAGGGATTCACCGCCGCGGCCGGGATGGTGCTGTCCACGGCGATCATCAGGGACCGCTTCGAAGGTGTCCGCGTGGGCAAGGCGCTCGCCCGGATGATGCTGGTGGTGGGGGTGGCCCCGGCGATCGCACCGGTCGTCGGTGCCCAGTTCCTGGCCTGGGGGACCTGGCGGCTGATGTTCGCGGCGCTGGCCGTCGTCGGCGCGGTTCTATTCGTCCTCGCCGCCATCTTCCTGCAGGAGTCGTTGCCCGTGCAGCGGCGACGCTCCGGCGGCCTGGCCGCCGCGGCCCGCTCCTACGGCTCGCTGGTGCGCGACCCGGTGTTCGTGGTGCTCGGGTTCGTCGGCGGGTTCTCCCTGGCCGGCATCTTCACCTACGTCTCATCCGCGACATTCGTGTTCCAGGAGGGCTTCGGGCTGACCACGGGTGAGTTCGCCGCGATCTTCGCGGCCGGCGCGGTCGCGATCACCGCCGGCACCCAGATCAACGGCGCCCTGATCGGCCGGGTGCGGCCGGAGCGGATCCTGCTCGCCGGGGCGCTGTTCTCCGTCGTCACCGCCTCCCTGATGGTGCTGGTCGCCGCGCTCGGGGCGGGCGCGTTCCCGATCGCCGCGCTGCTGGTCCTGACCCTGTTGACCGCGGGCATCCTGCTGCCGGCCGTGCCGGTCATCGCGCTGGCCCAGAACGCGCACCGGGCCGGTAGCGCAGCGGCGCTGCTCGGCGCGATCCAGTTCGCGGTCGGCGCATTCATCGCCCCGCTGACCGGGCTGTTCGATGCCGCCTCGCCGGTGCCGATGGCCGGGGTGATCCTGGGCGCGGCCCTGGTGACCTCGGCGCTCGTCCTGGCCGTGCGGCGCCCGCTGGCGGCTCGCGTCGGAGCCGACGACGACGAGCGGGTGCTCGCGCGCGGCGAATTGGTCACCCACTGACCCAGCCGTCCGGAACGGCCATTCCCCGCGCCGCCAACTCGTCCCGCACCCGGTTGCGGAGTGCGGGATCGGCGGCCAGTCGACGCTGGCGGTCCGCGAGCCCGCCGGCGCCGACCAGGTCCCGGAACCAGTCGAGTGTGCCCAACCGGCCGAAGACCCCGGCCTGGCTGCTCGCCGGAGTCGGCCGGGCCTCGCCGGGCCAGCGCAGCGCGCCCCACTTGCCCCGGTAGGCCAGGTAGCTGATCGGCACTTCGGTGGCCGCCACCACCAGCGGATATCGGAGCGGGTCGACCGGCACCAGGTGGTAGTTGGGCTCGGTGACGTCGAGCCGGGCGAGCTGCCGGTCGTCCAACCAGAGCACGGCGCCGTCGACCACACCACCGGGCTCGTCGACGAGGACCCAGGGGAGATAGCCGGGAACGCTGACGTGCGCAGAGTGTCCCACCGCGAAGCCGAACAACCGCGCCCGGGTCACCGGAATCGCGCCTGCCGTGGACCCCAACTTGGCAGCCAGCTGTGCGGGCGCGGCGTTCGATCCGAAGGCGACCACCGGCCGCCGCGCGGCGTCCCCGACCGGCCAGCCGTCCGTTCCGGCCAGGAGCGGGCGGACGTCGTCGCCCTCCAGCAGGTAGTCGAACGTCAGCCGATCCCCGGGATAGACGGCGGGATCCGAGCGCGGATCCGGCGCCAGGTGGAAGTCGGACAGCCTGACCATGGATCCCTTCTGTTGGACGCTCCGACACTAGTCGTGACAAGCCCCCGATCACCGGCTGTGCCAGGCTGGCCCGGTGCGCATGCAGTTCGCCACCGGCCCCGACCCGACTGACCTGCTGACCTTGCCCTGGTCCACCGCGCTGGAGCGATGGCCGCGGGATCGACTGGTCTCGCTGCCCCGAGGCATCTCCCGGCACGTGGTCCGGTTCGTTCGGATCGGCGGCATCGTTTACGCGATCAAGGAGATCAGTCAGGGCCTGGCCGAGCACGAGTACGAACTGCTGCGTGAGCTGGCCAAACGCGAGCTGCCGGTGGTACAGGCGGTGGGGGTGGTGGCCAACCGGATGACCCCCGAGGGCGAACCGCTGGACGCCGCGCTGGTCACCAAGCACCTGCGGTTCTCCCTGCCGTACCGGGCGCTGTTCTCCCGCCGAATGGACCCGGACCTGGAGACGAAGCTGCTGGACGCGCTGGCCGAGCTGCTGGTTCGGCTGCACCTGGTCGGCTTCGCCTGGAAGGACTGCTCGCTGTCGAACACCCTGTTCCGCCGGGACGCCGGGGCGCTGGCGGCCTACCTGGTGGACGCGGAGACCGGCGAGCTGCGGGAGTCGCTCTCGCGAGGGCAGCGGCTGCAGGATCTGGACATCGTGGAGACCAACGTCGCCGGCGAACTGCTGGACCTGCAGATGTCCGGATTGCTGCCCGAATCCGTCGACCCGCTGGAGACCACGCTTTCGGTCCTCGAGCGGTACGAGCGGCTGTGGGAGCTGCTCACCGCCCCGCAGACCATGGGCGACGAGGAGTGGTGGCGGATCGAGCAGCGGTTGCGCAAGCTGAACGAGCTGGGCTTCGACGTGGCCCAGATTCACATCGACGAGTCCGGCGGCGACCCGCACGTCATGGTGCAGACGCAGGTCGTGGACGCCGGCCACCACCGCAAGCGGCTGTTCGCGTTGACCGGCATCAACGTCCAGGAGAACCAGGCCCGGCGGATCCTGAACGACCTGGACACGTACCGGTCGCAGGCCGTCATGCCCGGCACCGACGTGGACGAGGACTCCGTCGCCCACCACTACGTCACCGACGTCTACGACCCGGTGATCGAGGCGATCCCCGCCGAACTCGCCGAGAAGCTGGAGCCGGCCGAGGTGTTCCACGAGGTGCTCGAGCACCGATGGTTCCTGTCCCAGGCGGCCGAGCGGGAGGTGTCGATGGACTATGCGACCCAGTCGTACATGCAGACGGTCCTCCGGCACCGCCCGGACGAGAAGGCGTTCCTGGACTCCAGCCTGATGGGAGTCGGGAGCCTGGACGCCGACGGCGCCGACGAAGCCGACGACGATCTGGACTGATCGCCTCCGGTACCGAGATCGGCGTCACAACCCGAGATCAAGATGACACCCAAGATCAACAATTTCGTACATCACCGTTGATAGCGTCGTGCCTGGCCGCCCGGAATCGGCGACCATCGGCAACTGCGCGGGCGTCACGGTCCGCGATGAGGAGTCATCATGACGACAAGCGTGCGGGGCATGGGACAGATCGCCGCCAAGTACTGGTGGGTCATCCTGGTTCGCGGCATCATCCTGATCCTGCTGGGCATGGCCATGCTGATCTGGCCGACGCAGTCCCTGCAGGTGTTCGGCATCATCTTCGTGGCCTACCTGTTCATCGACGGTGTCATGTCGATCTTCCAGGGGTTCTCCGAGCGCAAGCAGGGTCAGTCGGGCGCGGGCGACTTCGTGGTGGGTGCGCTGGCCATTATCGCCGGCATCGTGATCCTGGTCTGGCCGCAATGGAGCGTCGAGGTCGTCGGCTATCTCATTGCCTTCTGGGCCCTGCTGGCCGGCATCTCCGGGATCGCCGGTGGCCTGGCCCTGCGAAAGCGGCCCGGCTCCGGCTGGGGCTGGTTCGTCGCGTGGGGTGCGCTGGCGTTGATCTTCGGTCTGATCGTGCTCTTCAATCCGGCCGCCGGAATCCTGTCGATCCTGTGGCTGGTGGCCATCTGGGCGATCATGGCCGGCATCGTCTTCGCCATCGCCAGCTTCTTCGTCCGCAAGGCGGGCAACATCATCGTCCAGCAGACGGCAGCCTGACCAGGCGACGGCGGGTCGCTGCTGAGCCCGGCTCATCGCCAGGCGCGGTGCCCTCGGCATCCTTTCCTGTGGCGCTGTCGGTGCGCGCTCCTATGGTGGAGGCGTCCCACCCGGACACCACCTGGAGGAGATCGCCCACCATGACCGAACTCGCCACCCAGCGTTCCGTCGATCACCGCGACCGGGCCGAGCTGGAGCGCCGGCTCGAAGATCACCGGCGCGAACTCGCCGGGTACTGCTACCGGATGCTCGGCGCCACCTTCGAGACCGACGACGCGGTGCAGGACACGATGGTGCGTGCCTGGCGGGCGCTGGACAAGTTCGACGGCCGGTCGTCGCTGCGCACCTGGCTGTACCGGATCGCGACCAATGTCTGCCTGGACATGCTGAACAGCCGCAATCGGCGCGCCCTGCCGATGGATTTCGGCCCGGCGGCACCGCCGGTCGCCGAGTCGCTCGGCGAGCCGCGGTCGGAGGCCACCTGGATCCAGCCGATGCCGGACGGAGAAGTGCTGTCCGCGACGGCCGATCCGGCCGAGTTGGCGATACAGCGGGACTCCGTGCGGCTGGCGTTCATCGCGGCGCTGCAGCACCTGCCCCCGCGGCAGCGCGCCGTGCTGATCCTGCGGGAGGTGCTGCGCTGGAGCGCGGCCGAGGTGGCGGACCTTCTTGACACGACCGTGGCGTCGGTGAACAGCGCGCTGCAGCGGGCGCGCGCCACGCTCGCCACCGTCGACACGGCGGCAGGTGCGCACGCCGACCCGATGGATGACGAGCAGAAGAACCTCCTCGCCGACTACGTGAAGGCGTTCACGACGTACGACATCGATGCTCTCGTGCTGCTCCTGCGGCAGGACGCGACGGCATCGATGCCGCCGTTCGCGCTGTGGCTGTCCGGGCGTGACGACATCGCGGCGTGGCACCTGGGTCCTGGCGCGGCGTGCCGGCAGGGACGGCTCCTGCCCCTGGAGGTCAACGGGTCGCCGGCGTTCGCCGCCTATAAGCGGTCGGCGGACGGCAGCCACCAACCGTTCTCCATCCAGGTGCTCGACCTCGACGGCGACAAGATCAAGCGAATCACGTACTTCCTGGACACCTCGCTGTTCGAGCGGTTCGGCCTGCCGGCGCAGCTCTGACGGCTGGGCACGGTTCCTGAGCCGACTCCGAGGCAATGCCCACTCGGCGGCCGGCCCCGGCGGTGCACCCCGCGCCGGGTGCACCGGCACCTCGCAGCTTCCCCGAAACGCACGGCCACGGTGCACTCGACCAGCGGCAACCGGACATCAGCCATATGCACCACCAGCCGGCCCTCACGCCGCGCCGGCTCACGTCGCCCGGTTGTCTCTCACTTCTTCAGCCAACGGGTCCTCGCTGGGTCGGCCAACGCCGCCCAGGCCTGCTCGAACTCGGCGATCGCGTCGTCTCCCCTGGCCTGTTCCAGAGCATGGAGCCGGCCAAGACTGAAGGCGTTGTCCCCATCCAGATGCAGCCGCACACCCAGCTCCCGCAGAGCTGCCCGGGCGACCACGCTGTCCTGATGCTCGCCGAGCACCTCCTGGAGGTTCTCGGCCCGTTCGGCGAGCGCTGTGGCCGGGTCGCCGAACGCCGGGGCGACCGACTCGGCCGCGTAACGAAGTCGCTTCGCGGCCTTGCGGATCTCGTGGTACCACTCGTCACGATGCGGCGGATCGTCCGGGGCGCCGGCCGAAACCAACTTGTCGACTCGTCTGTACGCCTTCCGGACGCACTTGGTCAACACCTTGCGGGCCTTGCGATCGGCGTCCTCGGTGAACGGCGGATCGGCGACCAGCTCGTCCAACCGGTCCAGCAGCCGGAAATACCGGGACGAGTTGAGCGCCTCTACCAACTCGTCGTGCGCCTTCTTGTGTTGAGTCTGCAGCTCGGTGCTGATCCGGGAGGCGATCGCGCCGAGGACCAGTTCATCGGGCTCGTCGGCGATCTCCGCGAGCAATCGGGCACGGAGCACCTCGGCGTCGCGCGCCCCCCCGAGTTCGGTGGCGATCCACTTGAGTTCGTCGCGCAACGGGTCGGTCTGCGTGCGATCCAGCAACGGCCGGAAGCTCGCCAGGGCACTGCGCAGGCGGCGGGTGGCCACCCGCATCTTGTGCACGGCATCGGGCTCGTCGGTGCGGACCAACGGGTCGCGTCCGATGATCACGCCGACCTGCTCGGCGAGGTGGGCATGAACGACCTCGCCGGCCCGGCTCTTCGGGGTGAAACCGCCGGACTCAGGCTGCGGCGGGAGGCCGGCAAGCCGATCGTGCAGCGCCCGGGCCAGCTTGGACGGCCACGGTGACGGGCTACCCCCGGCCGCGCGGATCAGCTTGTCGGCGGCCGCCACCAACGCTTCGGACCCGTCGACGAGTTCGAACTCCCACTCCCGCCAGTCCGACACCTCGGCCGACCCACCGGCGCCGGACCCGCTGGCGGTGACCACGTCGTCGGCCGCCTCGGCCAGTACGGCATCCGCGTCGCCGAGCAGCTTGTGCACGGTACGGCGGCTCTCGATGCGGGCCACGGGATGCAGCTCGTGGTCGCGGACATACGCGCGCACCCGGTCGAGCAGGGCCGTTGGCGGTGTCTCGTGGTGCTCCAGCGGCTCACCGAATTCGGTGCGGGCCCCGGCGGCCGCCGGCACCTTCAGGTGCCATCCGGCGTCGGAACCGCCGGTGCGGCGGCGCAGGGTGATGCCGGCTCGGGTGAGGTCGAGCCGATCGGTGTCGTAGTAGGTCGCGTCCAGGTGCTTCTCGGCGGAGTCGGCGAGTGAACGCACTCCGGGCAGGGAGGCCAGGTCGACCCACGGCAGGCCCTGCGCGGCGTCGTATTTGCGCTCGATTTCCAGATGCTCGGACGTCATGCGACCGGTTTACCAGAGTGATCCGGCAGTGCGTAGCCGGCGGCGCCGGGTCTCGTCCTCCGCACGTGTCCACTGGTCCTTCCGCCCGTGTCAGCGACCACGTCTCCGCTGCACTCGTGGCCTTCCGGCTCCGAGCAGCCGGGTGTTGTCCGATCCGTGCCGACCTGGATGCCGGCTGTTCACGGTCAGCGCCGACTCCCTGCGCTGCGATGGCCGGCCAGCACCCAGCCGGCAATGACCGAGTCCCAGACGATCGGGGTGCCCGCCCGGTAGGCGGTGGAACAGCAGTCACAACGTCCCGATCGGGTGGCGGGGACAGGCGCGCTCATGGTGGGTCCTTCGGAGTCGGTGGGGCCGCCCGACGATCGTCCGGCGGGCAGGATGAGATGCGATCCGCTTGTCACGGCACCTCGCCAGAGCTCTGCTCCGGGGGCCGGTGATGCGGAGAATGTCGGTGGTCACAGCCGCGACGCGCGAGCCGCGCTTCGTTCCGAACTACCTCCAAGCAAACCAGCCGGAGATCGCTTGAGCAAGCGGCGGCACGTTAACTTCTCGCGGCCGAACGGTGTCGTCGCTCTGGTGTGCGCCGTGGTCGCCGGGCGCGCTCCTCGGAGCCTCGGTGTCCTACCGGTGCGCTTTGATGAGCTCACCGGGCCCACTGGCCTGGTGTCAGACCGAACATCAGTCACAGACTGTCTTGCTCAACAGCACTTCACAGGATAGAATCCAAACATACGTACGCAGGAGGGAAGTCGGATGACGGACCAGATGCAGGCACCCGGGCCCGCGGCGTGGGCCGAGCTGGCCGCCGGCCCGGCCACCCCCGCCTCCTTCACCGCGCCGACCGACGCCGACCCGGCCGCCCTGTCCGGCGCGCAACTGGCCGACGCGATCGTCTGCTCGGAAAAGGTCGCCTCGCTGGCCCTTGGCCTGCAGACCCGGCTGATGGCCGCGCTCGCGGTGCCGTTCGTCGCCGGCGACCCGATGCGGCTGGCCGGCAAACTGGCCCGCCGGTCCGGGCTGACCGGCGGCG
>JBIOVW010000883.1:0-3358 GCA_044867945.1 Nakamurella sp.
ATCGCGCGCCGAACCAGTGAGAACCGGATGCGTTCCTGCTCCAGTCGGATCGACGGTCCGTAGGTGTCCTCGACCAGGTCCTGGTAGAGCATGGCCTCTTCCTCGGTCAGGTGTGGGAGCCGGTCGACCACCGGCTCGGGTTCACGCACCCACTGGTTGGGGTGCGCGAGCAGTGTCGCCCGGTCCATCAGAATCGATCGGGCGCCGGGCACCAGACGGCGCAGCCGGTCCAGGATGCGGAACCCGTGGGTGTCCAGGTCGCCCCAGTAGTCGACCTGACGCTCGGCGAGCCAGTCGGCGGGTGCGAGTCCGGACAGCGCGTATCCGCTGCCGAAAACGACAAGGGTGCCCGGCGGTTGGGGCAGTGCCAGGTACGAGACGTCATTCTCGACGACGATCACGCGGCGCCCGGCGGGCGCCTGAGCCGCGAAGTCGGAGAACCGCAGGGTCAGCTCGGTCAGCCCGCTGAACCGGGGATCGGCGGGGTCCGGACGGAACCGCACGTACCCGGGCTTGCGGGCGAATCGGTACCGTCCGGCGAAATCGCCCCTGGGCCGGTGGGTGTCGATCCGGATGGGGTCCAGCTGCGCATCCAGCAGCTCGGCGAGCACCCCGCGGTGCGCCTCGATGAACTTGGTGTCGACGCCGGCGACGTCGACCTGCCGCAGGTACAGGCCAGGGGCGGCGTGCTCATCGATCCACCGGACAGTGTCCACCACCAGCGGCCAGGTCTCCCCCATCCGAAGGACCGTCATCGGGTGCGCGCTGATCCAGGGGGCCAGCCGCGGCGCCCGCGCCCGGGCGTCGGCCAGCCGGTCCTGAACGAGATCGACATCCGATCGCACGCCGAGCACGGTCCACAACGTCGTCGGGTCGTCGATGCAGACCCGGTCGGGCACCTGGTTGACCCCGGCGTGCCGGCCACCGACCGCCCGGGTCTGCAACCGCCAGGGAGGAGCCGCGGCCGGCGTCCACGCCCGCACCCAACCGGCGACCTCGTCGAAGCGGGCGGTCAGCTCGCGCGCGGTCGGCCCGCGAATCGGCCGGACGATCGGGACCCACGGCTCCCCGGACAGGTGAGCCCGCAGCAAGGTGCCGTCGTCCCAACGGCGGCGAAGCCACGCCATCACCTCGGCGGGCCGGCCCCACGCGGCGGCGGTCAACGGCCGGTCTCCCCCTCCGGCGGTGCCGCGCGGCCCCGGAAGTCCCGGTACTCGCTGATCGTCATGCTCTGCAGGCGGGATCGGCTGCCGGAGATGTTGTCGACGAAGCCGACAGACGCGACGAACGGTTCGATGATCGGGATCTTCTGCAGCGGCGTCACGATGAGCAGTTGCAGGCCGAGTTCCCGGAAGAGCCGGAGCGCGAACTTCGTCGACTTGTCGGAGCCGCGACCGAACGCCTCGTCGATCACCACGAACCGGAACGTGCGGGCGGCGACGCCCGGTTGCAGGTCCAGCTTGAACTGGTAGGCCAGCGAGGCGGCGAGAATAGTGTAGGCCAGCTTCTCCTTCTGCCCGCCGGACTTGCCGCCGGAGCCGGTGAACGTCTCGAACTCGGCGTCGTCCTCGCGCCAGCGTTCGCTGGCCGAGAACTCGAACCAGTTGCGCACGTCGGTGACCCGCCTGGTCCAGGCGCGGTCCGCCTCGGCCTGGCCCTCCCGTCCGCGGAAGCGCTCGATGACCTGCTTGACCTGCAGGAACTTCTGCTCGGAATACTGGTCGGAGTCGTCGCCGCCGAGGGCCGAGTCGGTGCACTCCCGCAGCGAGGCCTTGAAGTCGCGGATCTCCATGTTGTCGGTGTGCCGGTGCTCGAGCCGGACATACCGGCCCGGGTCGTAGTCGATGGCGAACAACGAGGCGTTGATGGTGCCGATCCGTTCGCGGATGTCGTCGGCCTGCCGGAGCAGCTGGGAATGGAAGCCGGCGATGTCCCGGATCGTGTTGGTATTCAGCTAGTTCTTGAAGTCCGCCTCGAACCGGGGCAGGTCGTCCTGCACGAGCCGCCGATGCAACTGCCGGTACTCGTCGGCGGACTCGACCGAATCGTCCAGCTCGGACGTCTCCATCGGGTACTTCCGTCGGAAGTCTCCCATCTGGGCGACGATCCGGTTGCCTATGGTGGTGAGCCGGCCGTTGCGCACCTCGACGAGCTTGGTGATGGTGGCCCCGAGGAACGACTGCACTCGGTCGCACCCGGCGGGATCGACCGGTTGATCGTCGCCCGGAATGCGCTCAGACAGGACAGGGAAGTCGGCGGCGGCGTTCGCCGCGGCTGGTTCGGCGAGCAGCGCGCGCACCCCGGCGAGCGCGGCCGCCGTTTCCTTCAGGGTGGTCCGCAGCCCGCCGGTGTCGCCGACCAGCGTGTCCCGCTCCTTCTGCCGGCGGGTCTGGGTCCGGCGCAGCTCCTCGAGATGCTGGGTGATCCGGCCCAGTTCGGCCGAATCGCGTTCCAACTGCTCCTTCTCCTGGCTCAGCGTCGCCATCCGGTTCACCACCGCGACCCAATCCAGTTCGGCGTAGTCGGTGAACATGCGCAACTGCGCCAGCGACCTCCCCCGCGACTGCAGCTCGTCGCGGGCGGCGGCGATCCGGCCGCGCTGGGCGGTGAGCGTGTTCAGCCGCTCCTGCAGGCCCGCCGCCTGCTGCAGCAGTGCATCGACCTTGGCCTGGTTGGTCCAGCCGAGCACATAGCGTCGACGGTCGTCGATGCGCTGCTCGTCGTTCTTCTCGTGCCGTTGGTCCGACTTGATCTGGCCGGCACGGGTGATCGCCTTGGGCGTGCGCCGGAACTGCGCCATCGAGGCGACGCACTCGTGCGGGGCGCGGACCCGCAGCTCCCGGTCGAGCCAGTCGAACAGCGGGGTGCCCTTGATCTCCAGCTTGGTGTAGAGGGCATCCGTGCCGATCACCGGCGTGGACCCGTACGCTACCCGGCGCGGCACCCGGTAGTACACCAACCTGCCGCCGAGGTGGTGCTCGTTGATCCAGTCGGACACGGCCGGGTAGTGCTCGTCGGGCACCAGCATGCTGATCCCGAAGCCGTGCAGCAGCCGTTCCGCGGCGCCCTCCCACTCCGATTCCTCCGGTCGCACGGCGATCAGCTCACCGGCGAACGGCAGCTGTTCGGAATCGATGCCCAGTTCGGTGCACAGGGTGGCCCGGAGTGCCAGGTTCCGCCGCGGAATGTTGCTGGTGCGTGCGGCCAGGCTGCGTAGTTCCTCGTTCACCTCGGCCGCGTCACGGTCGACTTCGCTGCGCTCGACGTCGATCTCGGTCAGCCGGTTCTGCCGCTCGGCGGTCGCGGCGTCGATCGCGTCGGCCGCTGCCGTGATCTGCGCCCGTCGTGGCTCGAACTG
>JBIOVW010000884.1:0-2527 GCA_044867945.1 Nakamurella sp.
CCTCGTCGTACGCGGTCTACAACTGCAGTGTCGCCCCGTTCGTCACCACCAACGACCTCCGCGGCAACCTGTCGGCCCGGCTCGCGGCGGCGCTGAACCGCAGCACCCTGCTGGCCAACCCCAGCCAACCGGACGCGACCGCGACCGGCTTCTACCGGGCGTCGCTGACCAACCACTACGCCCGGCTCGTGCACGCCTCGTCGGCCGGCGGCGCGGGCTACGCGTTTCCCTACGACGACGTGCATGCCGACGGCTACAACACCGAGGGTCGGGTGGTGGACCCGGCCCCCCGGCGGTTGACGATCCGGGCCGGCTGATCCCCGGGCCGTGGACGCGATGCGGGGTACCACAGGTGCAGGACCTACCCTGGAGAGGCGATGACCTACCTCGATCATGCCGCGACCACGCCGGCCCTGCCGGCGGTGATCGCCGCGATGTCCCGGGCGATGACCCTCACCGGCAACGCCTCCTCGCTGCACACTTCCGGCCGGGCCGCGCGGCGGCGGGTGGAAGAGTCCCGTGAGGCCATCGCGGCGGCGCTGGGCGCCCGCCCCAGCGAGGTCGTGTTCACCTCCGGTGGAACCGAATCGAACAATCTCGCGGTGGCCGGCATCTTCCGGGCGCGGGTCGCGGCCGATCCGCGTCGCCGACGCATCCTCATCCCGGCCACGGAGCACCATGCGGTGCTGGACGTGGTCGAGCACCTGGCGACCGACGAGGGCGCCGCGGTGACCTGGCTCGAGGTCGACGACTTCGGCCGGGTGCACGCGGACACCCTGGCCGCGGCCATCGCGGAGCACCCGGCGGACGTCGCGCTGGTCAGCGTCATGTGGGCCAACAACGAGGTCGGCACCGTCAATCCGGTGCGGGAGCTGGCCGAGGTGGCGCACACCCACGGCATCCCGTTCCACACCGATGCGGTGCAGGCGCTGGGCCAGCTGCCCGTCGACTTCACCCACTGCGGCGCCGACGCGTTGACCGTCACCGGGCACAAGGTGGGTGGCCCGGTCGGGGCCGGTCTGCTGCTGGTGCGAAGGGACACCCCGGTCGTTCCGGTCATGTACGGCGGCGGTCAGGAGCGGTCCATCCGGTCCGGCACCCTCGACGTCGCCGGCATCGTCGGACTGGCGGTTGCCGTGCAGGATGCGGTCACCCATCGCGCCGAGCGGGCGGCGACCCAGGCGGGGCTGCGCGACGAATTGATCCGGACCGTCACCGCGCGGGTGCCCGACGTCGTGCTCACCGGCGACCCCGGCGCCGGCCTGATGGACGGCGGCCCGTCCCGGCTGCCCGGCAACGCGCATCTGCGGTTCCCGGGCTGCGAGGGGGACTCACTGCTGATGCTGCTGGACGCCGCCGGAATCGAGTGCTCGACGGGTTCGGCGTGCACCGCCGGCGTCGCCCGGCCATCGCACGTGCTGCTCGCCATGGGTCTGGCCGAGCACGAGGCGCGGGCCGCGCTGCGGTTCTCCTTCGGGCACACCTCCACCGCCGCCGATGTCACTGCCGTGGCCGACGCCATCGGTCCCGCGGTGCAGCGGTCCCGGCGGGCGGCCCTGGCCGGGGCGAGACGGCGGTGATGACGTGGCGATGAGGGTGCTCGCCGCGATGAGCGGCGGGGTGGACTCGGCCGTGGCCGCCGCCATGGCGGTCGAGGCGGGGCACGACGTCACCGGCGTGCACATGGCGCTGTCCCGCACCCCGGGCACGCTGCGCACCGGATCCCGGGGTTGCTGCACCGTGGAGGATGCCTTCGATGCCCGACGGGTCGGTGACCTGCTCGGGATTCCCTACTACGTCTGGGATCTCAGCGAGGACTTCCTGCAGGACGTGGTCTCCGACTTCCTGGCCGAGTACTCCGCCGGGCGCACCCCGAACCCCTGCCTGCGGTGCAACGAGAAGATCAAGTTCGCCGCGCTGCTGGACCGGGCGATCGCGCTGGGCTTCGATGCGGTGTGCACCGGGCACTATGCCCGGCTGATCGACGGGATCCTCTACCGCAGCGTCGATCTGGCCAAGGACCAGTCCTACGTGCTGGCCGTGCTCACTCCTGACCAGTTGGCGCACAGTATGTTCCCGCTGGGCGGGCTGACCAAGCCGCAGGTGCGCGCCGAGGCGCAGCGGCGCGGTTTCCCGGTCGCCGGCAAGCCCGACTCGTACGACATCTGCTTCATCCCGGACGGCGACACGCACGGCTATCTGGTCGACAAGCTCGGTGCCAGGCCGGGTGCGGTGGTCGACGCGGCCACCGGCGAGCGGCTCGCGGAGCACGACGGCTTCTTCGCCTACACCATCGGACAGCGCAAGGGCCTGCGGCTCGGGCGTCCGGCGCCGGACGGGAAGCCACGCTACGTGCTGGGCATCGAGCCGGTGACGGGCACGGTGACGGTCGGTCCGGCGAGCGGACTGGACGTCGCCTTGGTCGTCGCCGACCGGGTGGTCTTCCCGGGCGGGCGTCGGCCCGACTTCCCGGTGCGGGCGCAGGCGCAACTGCGGGCGCATGGTGGGACCGTCGGCGGCTCGGCGG
>JBIOVW010000885.1:0-6199 GCA_044867945.1 Nakamurella sp.
CGACGGCATCCCGCCGGAGGTGCGCAAGCAGGCCGACTATGAGGTCGGGGTCATCACCGCGATGAACTTCCCCGGCTACTTCCTGGTGGTCGCCGACTTCATCAACTGGGCCAAGGACCACGGCATCCGGGTCGGTCCGGGCCGGGGGTCAGGGGCCGGGTCGATGGTCGCTTACGCGATGCGGATCACCGACCTGAACCCGCTGGTGCACGGGCTGATCTTCGAACGGTTCCTGAACCCGGACCGGGTGTCCATGCCCGACTTCGATGTGGATTTCGACGAGCGCCGGCGCGGCGACGTGATCAGATACGTCACCGAGCGGTACGGCGACGACCGGGTCGCGCAGATCGTCACCTACGGCACCATCAAGGCGAAGCAGGCCGTCAAGGATTCCGCCCGGGTGCTGGGCATGCCGTTCTCCGTCGGCGACCGGATCACCAAGGTGATGCCGCCGCCGGTGATGGGCAAGGACGTGCCGCTGTCGAAGATCTTCGAGCCGTCCGACGCGCGGTACGCCGAGGGCGCCGAGTTCCGTGGCTTGGTCGACACCGACCCGGACGTGCGCAAGGTGGTCGACACCGCCCGCGGACTCGAGGGCCTCAAGCGGCAATGGGGCGTGCACGCGGCCGGCGTGATCATGTCCTCGGCGCCCCTGCTCGATCTGATCCCGATCATGAAGCGGGAGCAGGACGGGGCGATCATCACCCAGTTCGACTACCCGACCTGCGAAAAGCTCGGCCTCATCAAGATGGACTTCCTGGGGCTGCGCAACTTGACCATCCTGGACGACGCGGTCGCCAACATCCAGGCCAACCGGGGCATCGATCTGGTCCTGGAGGACCTGCCGCTGGACGACGAGCCCACCTACGAGCTGCTCTCCCGCGGCGACACCCTCGGGGTGTTCCAGCTCGACGGCGGGCCGATGCGGGCGCTGCTGCGTTCGATGCGGCCGGACAACTTCGAGGACATCTCCGCGGTCATCGCGCTGTACCGGCCGGGCCCGATGGGCGCCAATTCGCACAACGAGTACGCGGACCGCAAGACCGGCCGCAAGCCCGTCACGCCGATCCATACCGAGTTGGCGGAAGCACTGGCACCCCTCTTGGGCGACACCTACGGGCTCATCGTCTACCAGGAACAGGTGATGGCGATCGCCCAACACCTGGCCGGCTACACCCTGGGCGCCGCGGACCTGCTGCGGCGGGCCATGGGCAAGAAGAAGAAGGCCGAGCTGGACGCCCAGTACGAGACCTTCTCCGGCGGGATGGCCGCCCGCGGCTACGGCGCGAACGCGATCAAGACGCTGTGGGACATCCTGCTGCCGTTCTCGGACTACGCGTTCAACAAGGCGCACTCCGCGGCGTACGGGATGTTGTCCTACTGGACCGGCTACCTCAAGGCCAACTACCCCGCCGAATACATGGCCGCGCTGCTCACCTCGGTCGGCGACGACAAGGACAAGATGGCCATCTACCTGGCCGAATGCCGCACGATGGGGATCAAGGTGCTGCCGCCGGACGTCAACGCGAGTGTGCAGAACTTCGCCCCGGTGGGCACCGACATCCGGTTCGGGCTGTCCGCGGTGCGCAACGTCGGCACCGGCGTCGTCGCCTCGATCGTGGCCTGCCGCAAGGACAAGGGCGCCTACACCGACTTCTACGACTTCCTGGACAAGGTGGACGCCACCGCCTGCAACAAGAAGGTCGTCGAGTCGCTGATCAAGGCCGGCGCGTTCGACTCGATGGGTCATCCGCGCAAGGGTCTGCTGATGGATCATGCCCGGGCCATCGACGAGGTCCTCGGGCTGAAGAAGGCCGAGGCGATCGGCCAGTTCGACCTGTTCGGCGAGATGACCCGGGAGGAGAAGGGCGACACCTTCCGCGGGAACGTGCCGGACACCGAATGGGACACCAAGCTGCGGCTCGGGTTCGAGCGGGAAATGCTGGGCCTGTACGTGTCCGGGCATCCGCTGGCGGGGGTGGAGCACGTCCTGTCCGCACAGTCGGACGCTTCCATCCCGGACATCCTGGACGGCACCATCGCGGACCGGGCGATGGTCACCGTCGGCGGGATCCTGACCAACCTGCAGCGGCGGCTGACCAAGAAGGGGGACCCCTGGGCATCGGCCACCCTGGAGGACCTGGCCGGCGGGGTGGAGGTCGCGTTCTTCCCGAAGGTGTACTCCGAGTGCGCGATGCTGCTGGCCGAGGACGCGATCGTGCTGGTCAAGGCGCGGGTGGCCCGATCGGAGGACCGGCTGTCGCTGCACGCCCAGTCGGTGGTGGTGCCCGACCTGTCCCAGGACCCGGGCAGGGGCCCCGTGCAGGTGTCGATCGCCGCGAACCGGTGCACCCCACCGGTGGTGGACCGGCTCAAGGACGTGCTACAGGCGCACCCCGGCACCACCGCCGTGCACCTGCGGCTGCTCAACGGCTCGCGGTACACCACGCTCAAACTCGATGACGGGCTGCGGGTGACCCGGACGTCCGCGTTGATCGGTGACCTCAAGGCCCTGCTGGGCGCGGACTGCATCGCATCTTGATGAGACGCAGCGAGGCGCTCGCATTGGCGGTGTGTGGGGCCGCCGGCGTGGTGCAGGGACTGCTCTGGGCGTTCCTCGCGCCCGGCGTGCCGTACAAGGTGCTGGCCGACGGCCGGTACGGCGCCCTACCGACCACCAGCAGCTACTACTTCGTCAGCCTGGCGCTGTTCTGCTGGCTGGGCATCATCGCGGGTGTGCTGATCGCGGTCGGAGCGTGGCGGGCGCGGACCGCTCGGGGCTGGCGGATGCAACTCGGCCTGATCGGTGGGTCCATGGCCGGCGCGCTGATCGCCTGGGGGCTGGGCATTCTCGTGGCGCCCGGCACGGATCCGGCCTCGGTGGGCGCCTCGGGCTCGGAGTCGATCGTCACCGCAGCCCCCAGCACCGGGACGATCCTGGCCGTGCTGGCGCAACCCGCCGTGGCCGCGCTGACCTACACCTTCCTGGTCGCCTGGAACGGTCGGCCGGACCTGGATCGAATGGTTCCCCCCTCCCCGGTCAACGCCGCGTAACGAACCGCGTCGATTACTCCACAGGACTGTATCTCCACTCCTTCAGGTCACGCGTGCCCCGAATGCATCTTCATTCTGTTACTGACTGTTCCTTTGCGCCGCTGTGTGAGCGATAGTTCACGTAGATAACTTCCAACGGCGGAAGGTCGACGATGCGCCGGTCGTTCCCGCGTGTGCTCAGTGTGACGTTCATCGCGGTCATGACCGGCCTGTCGGTGGTGCTCGCGCCCCCGGCGCTCGCGGCGCCGGCCGGGTTCACCATCGAGAATCTGCCGTTCAGCGGGCTGGTACTCCCGACGAGTGTGGAGTTCGCCCGCACCGGGCAGGTCTTCGTCGCCGAGCGGCGCGGCACGATCAAGGTCTTCGACAACCTGGACGACACCTCCTCGGTCGACGTCGCCGACCTGCGCGAGCGGACCTTCAACAACGGCGATCGCGGCCTGCTCGGGATGGCCCTTGACCCGAACTACCCCAGCCGGCCGTACCTGTGGGCGCTGTACTCCCGGAACGCCGAGGTCGACGGGCCGGTGCCCAAGTACAACACCGGGCTGTCGGACACCGACGACTGTGTCAAAGGCGCCGCGAACGACTGCCGCATCTCGGCGGAGCTGACCCGGCTCACCCTCGATCCGGCCGGCGGAATCTGGACCGGTGAGGAGAAGGTGCTGCTCACCGGCTGGTGTCAGCAGTACGGCAGTCACTCGATCGGCACGGTGATCTTCGGGAACGACGGCTACCTCTACGCGAGCTCCGGCGACGGTGCCTCCTACAACGTCACCGACATCGGTGACCAGGGCAGCGAGCGGTGCGCCGACCCGGCCACCGAGGGTGGGGCGCTGCGTTCGCAGTCCGCGGGCGGGCCGGCCGCGGACGCCACCGTGCTCAACGGCACGGTGCTGCGGCTCGACCCGGACACCGGCCTGGCCGCTCCGGGCAACCCCTTCGCCGCCGACCCCAGCGCGATCAAGCAGCGGATCATCGCCTACGGCTTCCGCAACCCCTTCCGGATGGCGCCGCGTCCGGACACCAACGAGATGTGGGTGGCCGATGTGGGCTGGACCCTGCACGAGGAGCTCAACCGCGTCGACATCGGCGGCCCGGCCCAGAACTTCGGATGGCCCTGTTACGAGGGCGTGGGTCGGCAGGCCGGCTACGACGGCGCGAACGCGCCCGCCTGCGAGAACCTCTACGCGCAGGGGGCCGGCGCGGTACGGGCGCCGGAGTTCTCCTACCTGCACAGCGCACAGGTCGGTACCGGTTGTGCCACCGGCAGTTCCGCGATCTCCGCGGTGGCCTTCGGGGCCGGGGCCACCAACTACCCCGCGCAGTACCGCACCGGTGTCTTCTTCGGTGACTACTCCCGCAGGTGCCTGTGGTTCGCCCAGCTGTCGGGGTCGGGGATCGTGCCCGGATCGGCTGCGGTGTTCGAGTCGGGCCGCTTCCCCGCCGAACTGAAGTCCGGACCGGGTGGCGACATCTACCTGGTGGACATCGCCCAGGGGATCAGGCGGATCAGGTACAGCGCGAACGGCAACACCCCGCCCATCGCCATCATCAAGGCCAACCCCACCAGCGGCACCGCCCCGCTCACGGTCCAGTTCGACGCCGGCGGTTCCGGCGACCCGGACGCGGGGAGCAGCCTGGCCTACGCCTGGGACCTCGATGGTGACGGCGACTTCGACGACTCGACCGCGCTCGCGCCGTCGCGCACCTATACCGCCGCCGGGGCGGTCGACGCGAGGCTGCGGGTAACCGACAACCTCGGTGCCAGCACCGTGACGTCCGTGATCATCACGGCCGGCAGCATGGCGCCGACCGTCACCGTCACCTCACCGGCCACCACCACGCCGTGGAAGGTCGGTGACACCGTCACGTTCCAGGTCACGGCGACCGATCCGGAGGACGGACCGATCCCGCCGGCGAGCATCACCACGAGCCTGGTGATCGCGCACTGCCCGGGTGGCAGCAACTGCCACGAGCACCAGCAGCAGGCCTTCCAGGGCAATTCCGGGTCGTTCGTCGCGCCGGACCACGAGTATCCGGCTCACCTTGCGCTGCACACCTCGGCGACGGACTCATCGGGCATCATCACCCAATCGACGTTGCGACTCGATCCGGCGACCGTCGATCTGACCATCGACACGGTGCCCTCGGGCCTGAAGGCGACCCTCGGCTCCGAGGAACGCACCACGCCCTTCACCGCTCCGGTCATCCAGGGCTCGGTGAACAGCATCGCGGTGGCCAGCCCGCAGCAGCTCGACGGCACGTACGAGTTCGCCTCGTGGTCGGACGGCGGGGCGATCTCGCACACGCTGACCGCTGACCGGTCGGCCATCCACACCGCGACCTTCACCAGAACGGGCGGCGGCGGTCCGACGATCCCGGGGCTTGTCGGCTCCTGGTCGTTCAACGAGGGCACCGGCAGCACCGCGGCCGACCTGTCGGGCCGGGGCAACACCGGCACACTGGCCGGCCCGACCTGGACGGCGGACGGAAAACACGGCGGCGCATTGAGTTTCGACGGCGTCAACGACACGGTGACCGTTGCCGACAGCGCCGGCCTTGACCTGACCACCGCTGGCACGCTCACCGCCTGGGTGCGGCCGACCACCCTGGGGGCGTGGCGGCAGGCGATCCTGAAGGAGCGGCCGGGTGGCCTGACCTACGCCCTGTACGCGACCGGGCAGTCCGGCAACCGGCCGAACGGCACGCTGTCGGTCGGCGGCGGTGACCGCGGGGTCGCCGCGCCGGCCGCACTGGCCGACAACGCCTGGTCGCACCTTGCCCTGTCCTACGACGGGGCAGCCATGCGGCTATACGTCAACGGTGCCCAGGTGGCTACCAGGGCACAAACGGGTGCGATGGCAACGTCGAACGGCCCGTTGCGGATCGGCGGCAACTCCGTCTGGGGCGAGTACTTCGCCGGCCAGATCGACGAGGCGCGGGTCTACGACCGGGCGTTGACGGCCGCCGAGATCGTCACCGACTCGGCAAGCGCCGGCGCCCCGGACTCCGTCCCGCCGAGCGCCCCCGGGTCGGTTGCGGCGGCGGGCGGGGTGACCTCGGCGACGGTGACCTGGGCGGCGTCCACCGATAATGTTGCCTTCCCCACGTACGAGGTGCACCGCTCCCAGGTGTCGGGCTT
>JBIOVW010000886.1:0-8321 GCA_044867945.1 Nakamurella sp.
CGGCGTCCAGGACATGGTTGATGACACTTTTGCGCGGCTGGGCGGTCATCCTTCGGTGGTCGGACCGGTCACCGTCACGGCCATCGAACTGCAGGCCGCCCTCGGCAACGTTGCGCCGATTCCGGACCTTGTCGAGTCGGCACTCGACCGAATCCCGTCCGGACTTCCCGAGTTCGCGGCCGCTGTCGTCGCGGCGGGCGCCGGAGCCCTGGCCGACCTGAGCGCACATGCGAGGACCGCTGCCGGCCATCAGGATGTGGTGGCCTGTCGCCGCCGGGTCGACACCTGGATCGCGCGGGTCCGCAGCGCCGGACCGGCCGATGTTCCGCCGTGGATGGTCCTCGCCGAGGCCGAACGAACCAGGCTCGACGACGAGCCGAGCGAGCAGGCATGGACGGCCGCCGTCGACGCGTGGCGCAAGATGGATGCACCGTACGAAAGTGCTTACACCCAGTGGCGGCTGGCCGACGCCATGCTCAAGGGCCCGAACCGACAATCGGTCTCGACCCGAGCCCGTGCCCGGACGCTGCTCATGGATGCTAGGAAGGCAGCGGTCCGGCTCGGCGCGGATCCGCTCACCGGCCGGATCGACACCCTGGCCGCCCGGGCGCACCTGTCTCTCGACCTGCCGCGAGCGCCGCGGGCCCCCGACGAGGCCACCGCGGAGGACCGCCTCGGTTTGACCGAACGAGAACGCGAGGTGCTGCGATTGGTCGCCGAGGGGTACTCGAACGGGCAAATCGGTCAGACTCTGTTCATCAGTCGCAAGACCGCCAGCGTCCACGTCTCTAACATCCTGCGCAAGCTCGGCGTCTCCAGCCGTCTCGAGGCGGCCACCCTGGCGGTGCGCCCGCGAACCTGACGGCTTCGACGAGTTCGGCCGAAGGAGAAGGGGCGTCCGGCCAGGCCATCGGATCGCCGGGCGGCACGCGCATGACCCGGTCACCCGTTGCGCGGATGACCTCGGGGCGCGTCCGTCCTGTGTCAGTCGCCGTCGCCGTCACCGGCTGCGTCGAATCCGATCAGGGATTCCGGCGGGACGGTCGTCGGCATGAGCTGGACTTGCGCGGTGCCCGGAATGTACGCGCCGGCGATCAGGGCGGTGAGCGGGATGGCGTAGCGGTTGTGCTCCGGCCGGGCCGTGAGTTCGCTGGGCGCGGGGTGTTCGGTGACAGCGGGGATGGGTGCCGGAACTCCGTCGTGCTGGTTCATGTTCCGACTCCCGTCCGTGGGCACCGGCAGGGACGTCATCGCTGGCGGGAACCGGCGAATGATCCGCACCAGCAGGACTACTTCGATTGCGGCGACGGCGAGCGTCTCGGCCACCGCCGCGGTGATCAGCAGTCGGGGATCGCTCTCGGACGGGAGCGCGACCAGGTAAGCCAACCACACCAGCCGCATCACCACCGCCGTCAATCCGAGCAGGATCACCGCCGCCGCGGCCGGCAGCGATCGGTGGATCCGGGGCACGACTGCGACCGCGATCCAGGCCAGGCACAGCAGGCCGGGCCAGTCCAGCCCTGCCGCGTCGATCGGCTGGAATAGCGGCAGCACCCCGACCACCGGGCTGACCGCCAGCACCAGAACCAGCGCGATCAGCCACGGTCGCCGGCGCGGCTCCGGGCGGGTCGGGACGAACGCCGCCACCGTGGCGACCATTGCGGCGTTCACCAACAGATCAGCCCACCGGGTGAGCACCTCCGTCGCCGGCCCTTCGCTGCCCTTCACCGTCATGGCCAGAACGATGGCGGCGGACGGCGCGAGCCCGATCAGGGCCAGTATCTTGCCGACCCGGTACTGCCCGGCCAGCAGCGACAGGAACGCCGCCACCCACAGCACGCCGAGCAGGTCGATAGCGGCGCCGGGATCGGCCGGCGGGTGCGCCTCGAGCGCCCGTTCGGTCGCCTCCGGCAGCGGCATCCCGGCCGAGAGCCACCAGTACTGCACAATCGCCGCCGGCAACCCGACCGCGTTCACCAGCAGCACCACCAGTGCGACCACCCGCAGGGCGTCTCCGCAGACCGCCCTGGTCGCCACCGCTGCCGGCGTGGTCAGCCGCAACCGCGCGGCGAGCACCGCGACGCTGGCCACCTCGGTGAATCCTGGTCGGCCGAAGTCGTCCAGGAACTCGTCGTACTCCGCATCTCCGGTCCGGGTGCTGTCCCGGAAGGTGGACACCATCTCCTGCTCCCAGACCGCCCGGTAGCACGCCGGCAGCAGTCGCAGCACGGCTCGGTAGCGGTCCTCCAGCATGGTCATGCCGTGCCCCGCACCGGTCGCCACAATCCAAGCCGCCGGCTCGCCAGATCCGCGTTCGCCCGCTGCCGGGCGATGTCCTCCTGCAGCGCCCCCCGGCCGTCATCGGTCAACCGGTAGTAGCGGCGCAGGCGACCGGAGTGGACCTCCTCCCGGTCGGGCTCGACCAACCCGTCCCGGACCAGCCGTTCCAGCACCCCGTACAGGGTGCCGACCTTCAACCGCACCCGACCGCCGGAGACCTCGGCAACCTCCTGCACGATGCCGTACCCGTGCCGCGGCCGATCCGCCAGCGCGGTCAGGACGAAGAACCCCTGCTCCGTCCCCACACCACCACCCATGGAACAGAATATATCGGCTCACATGCCATCACGGCAAGTATCCGGAGCGGCGACGCCGGAATCTGGCGATGTCTCATGAACGATCGTTTGCGTTATGGACGTCCGCTTTCCAGGACTGGACGGGCACGACGTTGGTTGCGTCCGGGTCGTTCGCCTGCATCACCGGAGCAGAGCCGCTTGGATGGATCGGGCAGTGTCAGCGGATGTCATACGCCGACCCACTGGCGGTCCTGATCGACGCGGTTGTCCACGCCGACGACGACGCCGTTGAAGCTGCGTGTGCCGCACTGCCCACGCTCGAGGTGACCAGGGTGCAGCGGACCACGATCACGAACCGTCAGCAGCGGGACACCTTCGAGCGGGACTCCTACCAGTGCCGTTACGCGGGTCGAAACTGATCCTTTCCGACGTGCTCGCCCTGCTCGCGGTGATCGATCCGGAACGCTACCCATGGCACCGCAACTGGAGGGTGGGTGCGATACGTCCGGCCTTTCCATCTTCGATCGCACCGTCGACCACGTGCTGCCGGAGGTGTTCGGCGGTGGGAGTGAACCTGACAATCTCGTCAAGGCGTGCTGGCCATGCAATCACTGCAAGTTCGACTTCACCCAGCCGCTGGTCGATCCGGCAGATGCTCCTGGTGCGGACTCACCGACCGATGCCGGGCGCTATGGGGCGCGCCGACAAGCCCGAAGAGTTCCGGGGAGCGTGGAGTTCTACTCCTCGGCGCGTCGAGTCTGACCACGCGACAGGCAACCAACCATCGCTGATCAGGCCCGGCATACGCGAACTGACCGCAACACTCGCTCTGCCTGCCCCCAGGGCCTGGCCTGGGAACCGTCCCGTAAGGGGATCGGAATGCGGGACGGCGATGGCCCCTTCATCGCCTGTAGACGTCGCTGCGTCGGTCTATGTGCACGATCTCCACCGTGCGGGCGTCTTCAACGACGCCGTAGATCACCCGGTAGTCACCTCGGCGAGCAGAGTGCAGGCCGCCAAGCTCGCCGCGGAGGGCCTTGCCTACTCGATGTGGGTTGTCAGCGAGAGGCCCGAAGATGAACTCGACACAGGCCGTGGCGATCTTCTCTGGTAACTGGTGTAGATCGCGTTCGGCTCGAGCCGTGACTCGGATCGAGTACCTTACCTCCACTCAGGCGATCCCGTAGCGGGATTTGAGTGCGTCGTTGTCGGCGAAGCGGCCTGCGGCGGCGTCGGCGAGGCCCTCACTGACGGCTTTGGCAGCGCCGGGTGTTCCAAGGATCTCCAGGGTCTCCTCGATGGCGGCGAGATCGTCGGCGGAGATGAGGACCGCGGCCGGGTGTCCGTGACGGGTGATTGTCACGCGTTGATGGGTGCGTTCGACCTCCGAGACGTACTCGGAGAGCCGGTCTCGCGCGTCGCCAAGGGGTACAGCTATCATGGCCCACAGTGTAGCCAAAACATTGGGCAAAACTCGACCTTATCGTGCCACGCCGAACGTCGCGGGTAGCCGACCGCCACAGTAATCCTGTGGCCAGAATGCTCGTCGGATATTGCAGGTGCAGCACCGATTCTCAAGACCTCACCGCGCAGCGCAACGCGCTGATCGCGCTCGGCGTGAAGCCGACTCGGATCTATGTCGACCAGGGTTTGACCGGCACCAACCGGGCTCGGCCCGGGCTGCGCGAGGCCCTCGCGGCGTGCGGGTCCGGCGACACCCTGGTCACGAAACTCGACCCTTCACCCGGTCCTTGACCGAGCCCGCAACATCGTCGAGGAACTCATCGAGGCCGGGGTCAAGCTGAACATCGGCGGCTCGGTGCACGACCCGACCGATCCGGTCGGGCGGCTGCTGTACAACGTCATCGGGATGATCGCTGAATTCGAGTCCGACTTGGTCAGGGTGCGGACGAGGGAGGGCATGAAGGTCGCCAAGGCCAAGGGCCGGCTGCGCGGCAAGCAACCCAAACTCAAGCCCAGGAGGCGCACCTTGTCGAACTCTGGCGCGCGGGGACACACCAGCGCCGAACTCGCCGAGCTGTTCTCTGTTGCTCGCTCCATGTGTACCGCGCCGTCCAGCGGGCTGACGAGCCCAAGCCGATTCGAGCAGTGAAGTCGACGAGACCAAGCGGGCGGGCTACGTCATCGCCGCCGTGACCTTCAGCGACACCGAGGCCATCCGGAAGACCGTGCGTGCTCTCATCCTGCCAGGTCAGCGGCGGATCCAGATGAAGCACGGCAGGCGCCGTCGGCGGGTCATCGTCTCGGCTCAGGCCGCAATGCAGGTCCGGGCCACGGTCTACGACGCCGCGCGTCGCTACCGGACCGATCTGGCAGCCCGCACCGCATGCCTCGCTGCCCTCGTCGAGGACATCGCCGCCCGCCCCGGCGATACTCGGCTCGTGATCGAGCAGGACGACTCCGTCGTGCGGGCCGACCGCCACGACCTATTCCAGCTCGTACGCCAGGCCGGCATTGCTGACCGGCTCGAGTATCGCCACCAGCGCGCCTACGACGGGCTGCTCCTTGCTCTGCCGGACATCGTGGCATGGAGCTGGGTCCGCTCCGGCGAGTGGCGCCGGCGGATCAGTCCGATCCTGATCACCGTCCGCACCGTCTGATCCCAGAAAGCGCGAAGCCCAAGCGCCGCGTCCGTCCGGACGGGTCTCGCGCTCACTTCCTCGCAGCTATGGCCGCGGGCAAGACCAGTATAGGCGCGGCCGGGGCCCCGGGCCGGTACTACGGTATCCGGAGCGACCGGGGACAGGCCATCGCCACAGGCGTGCAGGCGCCGACTGGTTCACAAGGGGTGTTTTCGCACCGGAACCGCGCCGACCACCCGGGTGTCCGCCGCGCCTCGCCCGATCACCGACCGGCCGGCCAGCAGGGCCAACAAGCCGAGCCCCGTGGCCACCAGGGCAGTGACCGCCAGCGCCACCCCCGACGCCGGATCCCCCAACCCGACCAGCGGCGCGGTCACGGCACCCAACGCGAACTGGGTCAGCCCGAGCAGCGCGGAGGCGGACCCGGCGATCCGCCGGTGCCGGTCCATGGCGATCGCCGAGGCGTTCGGCAGCGCGAACCCGACCGCGGAGACCATGACGAACAGCGCGATCAGCACCATCACCAAGCCCCAACCGACGAACACGGTCACCGCCAACAGAGCCGCCCCGACCAGCCCCTGGACGACGCCGACCGTCAGCAGGACGAGCGACGAGACCCGGCGCAGCAGCAGCCGACCCAGTTGCGTGGCGCCGATGATGCCCACCGCGTTGAGCGCGAAGCACGCGCTGAACCACTGCGCGGACAGGCCGAACCGGTCCTGCAGCAGGAAAGGTGACGCCGAGATGTACCCGAACATGGCGGCGGTGACCAGCGACCCGGCCAGCACGCAGCCGACGTAGCCGCGATCACGGACCAGCGTGGCGAACGCGGTCCCCGTCGCCGCCAACCCCCCGGCGGAGCGACGGTCCGGCGGCAGTGATTCGCGGATCACCAGCGCGGCCAGGATCAGCAGCACCACCCCGATCCCGGCCAGCACCCAGAACACCGTCCGCCAGGTGCCCAGCCGCAGGATCTGCCCGCCGATGACCGGGGCCAGGATGGGGGCCATCCCGTTGATCGAGGCGACGGCGGAGAAGAAGGCCGCGGCGGCCTTCCCGGCGAACAGGTCTGCGATCACGGCCCGCCCGATGACGATGCCAGCCGCGCCGGCCGCGCCCTGCACCAGCCGCAGCACGATCAGCAGCGTCATCGACGTGGTGACCGCGCACAGCGCCGACGCGACGACGAACACCGCCACCCCGACCAGCAGGGGCCGGCGTCGGCCCATCCGGTCGGACAGCGGTCCGGTGATCACCTGACCGACGGCCAGGCCGATGATGCACGCCGAAAGGGTGAGCTGCGCCGCGGAAGAGGTGGAGTTCAACTCACCCGGCAGTTCCGGCAGCGCCGGGAGGTACATGTCCAGGCACAGCGGGCCGAACGCCGACAGCGCACCCAGCGCAACGATGAGCCAGACGCGGGACCGTTCGGCGCCACCCCCAGCACTCACTCCCACTCGATGGTGCCCGGCGGCTTGCTGGTGACGTCCAGCACCACCCGGTTCACCTCCGGTACCTCGCCGGTGATCCTGTTGGAGATCCGCGCGATCAGGTCGTACGGCAGCCGCGACCAATCGGCCGTCATCGCGTCCTCGCTGCTCACCGGGCGCAGCACGATGGGATGGCCGTAGGTCCGACCGTCCCCCTGCACCCCGACGGATCGCACGTCGGCCAGCAGCACCACCGGGCACTGCCAGATCTGGTCGTCGACGCCGGCCGCGGTCATCTCCTCTCGGACGATCGCGTCCGCCGCGCGCAGCACCGCCAGCCGGTGCGCGTCGACGGCACCGATGATCCGGATGCCAAGGCCGGGGCCGGGGAACGGGTGCCGCCGGACCATCGCCGGGGGCAGGCCCAATTCGGCGCCCAGCGCCCGCACCTCGTCCTTGAACAGCGCGCGCAGCGGCTCCACCAGCCGGAACTGCAGGTCCTCGGGCAGCCCGCCGACGTTGTGGTGCGACTTGATGGTGGCGGTCCCGGAGCCCCCGCCCGACTCCACCACGTCCGGATACAGCGTGCCCTGTACCAGGAACTTGATCCCGCCCTCGGCGGCGTCGATCTCGGCCGCGGCGGTCTCGAAGACCCTGATGAACTCCCGGCCGATGATCTTGCGTTTGGTCTCCGGCTCGGTGATGCCGTCCAACGCTGCAAGGAAGCGGCCGGCGGCATCGACGGTAACAAGGTGGATGCCGGTGGCGGCGACGTAGTCGCGCTCGACCTGCTCCCGCTCCCCCGCCCGCAGCAGCCCGTGGTCGACGAAGACGCAGGTCAGCTGGTCGCCGACGGCACGGTGCACCAGCGCGGCGGCGACCGCGGAGTCCACCCCGCCGGACAGCCCGCAGATTACCTTGTCCTCGCCCACGACGGCCCGGATCAGCGCCACCTGTTCGTCCAGGATGCCCTGTGGGTTCCAGTCCGGGGTGATGCCGGCCACGTCGTACAGGAATCGGCGCAGCACATCCTGCCCGTGCTCGGTGTGCACGACCTCCGGGTGGTACTGGACGCCCGCCAGCCGGCGTCCGAGGTTCTCGAATGCGGCGATCGGGGTGTCCGGGGTGGCTGCGGTGACGACGAAGCCCGCGGGCGCGGCGGACACCGCGTCGCCGTGGCTCATCCACACCCGTAGCCGTTCGGGCAGGTCCCGCAGCAGGGTCGATCGACGGTCACCGACGGTCAGGTCGGTGGCGCCGTACTCGCGGCGGCCGGTGCGGGCCACGGTCCCGCCGAGCGCCTGGGCCATGGACTGGAAGCCGTAGCAGATGCCCAGCACCGGAATCCCGGCGTCGAACAGTGCCGGGTCGACCGCCGGGGCACCGTCGGCGTACACGCTGGACGGGCCGCCGGACAGAATGACGGCGGCCGGCCTTCTTGCCGCGATCTCGGTGACCGTCGCGGTGGACGGGACGATCTCGGAGTACACGTTCGCCTCACGGACCCGGCGGGCGATCAGCTGCGCGTACTGCGCCCCGAAATCGACCACCAGCACCGGGTTCGGGTGGGCGGCGGGCTGGTCGGGCACGGCGGTTGCCTCTCGCTGGTGGGACCTCGCTGGTGGGACCTCGCGGAACCGGCGGAGTCTATCGAAGGCCGGCTACCCACTCCGGCGGTCGGCCTCGGTGGCCCGGCGATCGCGCTTGGGTCG
>JBIOVW010000887.1:0-6498 GCA_044867945.1 Nakamurella sp.
GGTGAAGTACGTCTCGTCGTCCGTCGGCCCCCAGGACCGCCAGGTCCACGGGTCGTAGCTGCCGGACAGGCCCACCCCGCGGGTGAACACGTGCGGGTGCCGCAGCGGGAACAGCACCGCGTGGAACGCACCCATCGACGGTCCCGCGGTCGCCACATCATCGCGTCCGCCCATTCGGTTCCGGATGAACGGCACCACCTGCCAGATGATCCAGTCCTCGAACCGGCGGTGCTGACGGGCCCGGTCGGTCAACGGCATCCAGGACGCCGACCAGGAATGCTGGTCGAACGAGGGCACGCAGAACACGGTGATCCGGCCGTCGTCCACGGCAGGGCGGACGGCGTCCAGGATCCCGTTGTTCTCGAAGTCCCAGCATTCGCCCCCCTCGCTGGGGAACCAGATCACCGGCCGCCCCCAGTGTCCGTGCACCGCGATCTCGGCGGATCCGCCGAGGGACGGGGCATCCAGGCGGAGGTACTCCGTGCGTGTCATGGGCGATGACCCTAGTCGGCCGGACCGGCTCAGCGCAGGCCGCCGACCAGCTCGTCCAGCGCCGGGTACCAGGCGTCGCGCCAGCCGGTCATCGTGTGCGCGTCCGGCACGAGCCGGTACGTGACCGGGTAGCGCTGGGCCCGCAGGGCGTCGGCCATCGCCTCGTTGTTGAAGCGGTTCTCCTCGATCGCGCCGCAGGTGATCAGGGTCGGCACAGCGCGGGGCGGCGCGTCGATGGACAGGTCGGGTCCGGCGGTGATCTGCCGCACCGCCGCGCACACCCGGTCGAAGTGGCGATAGCCGCTCTCCTGCGGGTCCAGCTTCGGGGTGAAGAAGGAGCCCGACTGCAGCACCAGGCCCGAGATCGAGCCCGGGTGCCGGCGCTGCAGGGCCAGCATGGCCAGGGCGCCGAGACTGGCCCCGAGACCGGCGACCGGGCCGGTCAACACCCGCGCGGTCAGCGCGGGCAGCACCACCTCGGCCAGGTGGGCGCAGTAGTCGGGCTCGGCGGAGTACCACTGGTCGCGCAGGCCGTGCGGTGGGTCGAGCAACGCGACCCGGATCGGTCGGGTTCTGGCGTGCCCGGCCGCCCAGCACAGCAGCCGCCCCCGATCGGCCATGTCGGAGCCGTCGTGCACAAGCAGTAGCGGTGCCACGACATCAGGGGCCAACCCGGCGGGCGACCACAGCTTGACCGGCACCGGCTGGGCCAACCGGCCGCCGGGGGTCTGGATCTCGGTGATCGGACCGGCCTCCGGGGTGAGCAGCCAGCCGGGCTCCCGGTAGTCGGGGAAGCGGATCTCGGACTTCTCGCCGAACGGGTTCGGCACCCGCCGGGGATTGCCGGGGTCGGTGGTCCACACCGTGTCGCCCTGCCGTCGCACCGTCAACTGATACTCGAGCCGCCAGGCCGCCGGTCGGGGCAGGTCGAGCGTCCACTCGCCGTCGGACCAGGCGAACTCGGGATCGACGTCCCCGAGCATCCAGTCGACCTCGAGCCGGATGCCGTCAAGGGCGTGCTCGGCGTCGGCGACGCGGAACCGGACGCCGTCCGCGCCGACCAGCGGACCGACCGTGTCGATGTCGTCGGGGTCGAGCCGCCGGTGCCGGGCAGACATCGGGACACCGTACCGGCGATGCGGCAACGACCGGGAAACAGCCTCTACATAAGGTGTGGGACATGGATCGCCAGCAGCAGTTCGTCCTGCGCACCCTGGAGGAGCGGGACATCCGCTTCGTCCGGCTCTGGTTCACCGACGTGCTCGGCTTCCTGAAGAACGTCGCGGTCGCCCCGGCCGAGTTGGAGGGCGCCTTCAACGAGGGCATCGGGTTCGACGGATCGGCGATCGAGGGCTTCGCCCGGGTCTTCGAGTCGGACATGGTGGCGCGCCCCGACCCGTCCACCTTCCAGGTGCTGCCGTGGGAGGCCGACGGCGGCCGGGTGTACTCGGCGCGGATGTTCTGCGACATCACCATGCCCGACGGGTCCCCGTCCTGGGCCGACCCCCGGCACGTGCTGCGCCGGGCCATGGGTGACGCCGCGTCGCTCGGCTTCACCTGCTACGTGCATCCGGAGATCGAGTTCTTCCTGCTCAAGGACCTGCCCGACGACGGCACCCCGCCCGAGCCGGCCGACCAGGGCGGCTTCTTCGACCAGTCCTCGCACGACGCCGCACCGCACTTCCGGCGGCGGGCCATCGAGACCCTGGAGGCGATGGGTATCTCGGTGGAGTTCAGTCATCACGAGGGGGCGCCCGGGCAGCAGGAGATCGATCTTCGCTACGCCGACGCGCTGACGATGGCGGACAACGTCATGTCCTTCCGGTACGTGGTCAAGGAGGTCGCGATCACCCAGGGGGTACGCGCGTCCTTCATGCCCAAGCCGTTCGTGCAGCACCCCGGATCGGCGATGCACACGCACTTCTCGCTGTTCGACGGGGAGACCAACGCGTTCCACGACCCGGACGACGACTATCAGCTGTCCGACACGGGCAAGGCGTTCCTGGCCGGCGTCATCCGGCACGCCCGCGAGATCACCGCGGTGTCCTGCCAGTGGGTGAACTCCTACAAACGACTGGTCGTCGGTGACGAGGCCCCGACGACCGCGGCCTGGGGCACCGCGAACCGGTCCGCGCTGGTCCGGGTGCCCAACTACTCACCGGGCAAGTCGTCCAGCCAGCGGCTGGAGTTCCGGCTGCCCGACTCGGCCTGCAACCCGTACCTGATGTACACGGTGGTGATCGCGGCCGGGCTCAAGGGCATCCGCGAGGGCTACGAGCTGCCGCCGCCCGCCGAGGACAACGTCTGGTCGCTGTCCGAGGTGGAGCGTCGGGCCATGGGCTACCAGAAGCTGCCGGCGTCGCTGGAGTCGGCGCTGTCGGTGATGGAGGGCTCCGAGCTGGTCGCCGAGGCGCTCGGCGAGCACGTCTTCGACTTCTTCCTGCGCAACAAGCGCTCGGAGTGGGAGGCGTACCGACGTCAGGTCACCCCCCAGGAACTCAAGCGGTACCTGTCGCTGTAACGGCGTTAAACCGGCTGACCCGGACGTATCGGACTGTCTACAGTCGGTCATGGCCGAGTTCGAGGTTTTCGACGACACGCGCGGCTTCTCCGACGCGATCCAGGAGCTTCTCGATCGTGACCGGGTCGGCGCCACCATGCTGTCCGCCGTGCTGGCGAATCAGATCGCCGAGCCGGCCCCCGGCATCCGGCCGCTGCTGGTCTGTCTGACCGACGTCGACGGTCCGTTCGTCGCCGCCCTGCGGATCCCCGACTTCCCGCTGCTGGTGGTGACCGACCCGGCGGTGCGGAACCGGCGCGCCGCCCTGCGCCGGCTCGCCGGAGCCCTGGCGGACACCGGAGAGCAGATCGTCGGCTTCCACGGGCGACGCGAAGTCGTTCGGGAGTTGGCCGACGCCTGGCAGGAACACACGGGCATCGAGCCGAAGCCGCGGATGTGGTCGCTGTTCTACCGGCTGGGCGAGCTCGTCGAACCGGCGGAGGTGCCCGGTGGGCCGCGACGGGTGAACGCGGACGATCCGGCCGAGGTGGCTCTGGTGGCCGAGTGGTTCGCGCGATTCCGGCAGGAGACCGGAGTCGGCCGGGGAACGCCCGTCCCCGACCCCGAGGGCCTGCTGCGCAGCGTGCGCCGGGGCGAGGTGATCACGCTGTGGTCGCTGGGGGCGATCCCGGTGTCGGTCGCCGGCCATGCACCGGTCAGCGCCGGCGGCACGGCCAAGATCGCGCCGGTGTACACGCCGCCGGAGCGGCGTCGACAACGGTTCGGCGCGGCGGCGACCGCCGCCGCCGTGCGGTCGGCGCGGGCGCTGGGGGCCCGCGAGGTGACCCTGTTCACCGACGAGGACTACCTGCCCTCGAACGAGCTGTACCGTTCGATGGGCTTCGAGCCGATCGCCGAGTTCGCCGAGTTCGACGTTCCACCGGGTCCCGGCCGCCCAGCGGTCAGGGATTGACCTGCAGCGCGCTGATCGCCAGTTCGCTCATCTGCCGGGCGAGTTCGTCGTCGGGCAGCGGCGACTCGAACGTGCCCACCGCGTTGAGCATGCCGAACGCCCCGTGCACGGCGGTGCGGACCTGCTCCACGTCCCAGTCGGGGTGCGCGTGGCCGAGCAGGGTGCGCCACCGGCGGACCAGGACCCGCTGCCGTTCGTCGAGCAGGGTGCGGTCGTCGACCGGCAGGTGGTGCACCTCGCGCACGAAAACGGCCATCAGCCGTCGGCGGCTGCACACCGCCTCCGCGTACTTGTGGATCAGTTCGCGCAGCCGCCCGGCGTCCTCGGCGGGGGAGACCGGTGCGGCCGACAGCTCGACCCTGTCGTAGGCCACCGCGTCGATCACCTGGTCGAAGACCGCGGTGAGGACGGAGGCCTTGGCGCCGAAGTGCCGGTAGATGGCGGGCCCCGTGACGCCGGCGGCCGCCCCGATGTCGTCCATGCCCACCGCTGCGTATCCCCGGTCCGCGAACAGCTGGGCGGCCGCGGTCAGGATGGCCTCCCGTCGGGCGGCGCCGCGGGCCGACGGGGCGGCCGGCAGCCCCGTCGGGCGGGCCGGTGTGGTGACAAGGAGGTCGGCTCGTTGACCCACCGACACCGTGCCGCCGCTGCGCCAGTACTGGCCGTTCGCCCGGTCCAGCAGGCCGAAGTCCACCAGACCACGCCGCAGGCTGACGTAGTCGTCGTACACCTGCATCAGTTCGCGGTTGACCTCGATCTCGGTGTACCGGACGCCGGGCACGAAGCGCTGGGCGATCAGTTCGAACACGGCCAGCTGCCGGGACTGCTTGGCCGGCAGCTGCTTGAGGCGACCGTTGGCGTCGAAGAAGCGCCGGACCACCACGTCCGCGTTCTGAGCGGCCGCGCGCCGCAGGTCGTCCACCACGTGTCGATCAGTCGATCTGCGCGCCGGTTTCGACGCGCGGACGTGGGGCCCGCCACCGGCGGATCAGGCAGGCCCGGTTGAAGGCGTAGAAGCCGAGGGCGGAGCCGCGGGTCGACTGCCCGGAGTTGTCGCCGTTGGGGAACTTCGCGCTGACCTTCTTGGAGATCTGGCGGCCGAAGATGATCGAGTCGATGAGCGCCGCGGCGATCGCGACCAGCAGCACCAGGGGTCCGTACGCCTGCACCACCTGCACCGGCACCAGCAGGATGATGAACGACAGCAGCGCGATGGGCAGCAGGATGCCGGCGACGTTGCGCCGGGAGTCGACCAGGTCCCTGACGTAGGCGCGGACCTTGCCGCGGTCGCGGGGGAGCAGATACCGCTCGTCGCCCGCCATCATGCGTTCGCGGTTCGTCCTGGCCGCGGCGCGTCGCTCCTCCTTGGACATCGACGTGCGTTGCACCTTGGCCCGCTTCGCCGCCTCCCGCTGGGTCTTCGGCGGCGGAGCCACCGGTCCCCGGCTGCGGCCCTCGGCCTCCCGGCGCTTCGGAGTGGGCCGACCCTTCTTGCCGTCGACCGGGGTCGGCTCCGGCGCCGGCTCTGGCTCGGCGGCGGCGTCCGCAGTGGATTCGTCGGCGGGTTTGCGGCGCAGGAAACTCACCGACACAGCCTATGTCGCCGGAGCCCGGGAAAGCGCAATTCGGGCGTGGTCAGCGGCGGTCCGCGCCCTCGGCACACCGCCGCGGAACCGGGTCGAAGGTCCCGATCCGACGGGTTCTTGGTCACGTCCGGAGCGTGAGCCTCCCGGATGCCGGGGTCGGCGTGGCATTATCGTCAGTGCGACCAGTCCGCGCTGCGCACACGACCAGGGAGTTACAGATGACCGTTGCTGACACCGCCTCCGCAGGCGTGGCCAATGCCCACGGTGTGACACTGTCCGACGCGGCCGCGGCGAAGGCCAAGGAACTGCTCGATCGGGACGGCACCAACGACATGGTGCTCCGGATCGCGGTGCAGCCCGGTGGCTGCTCCGGCCTGCGGTACGAACTCTTCTTCGACGACCGGACCCTCGACGGCGACGCCCTCGTCGAGTTCGGCGGGATCGGGCTGGCGGTCGACCGGATGTCCAAGCCCTACCTGGACGGCGCGGTGATCGACTTCGTCGACACGATCGAGAAGCAGGGCTTCACCATCGACAATCCCAACGCCCAGAACTCCTGCGCCTGCGGCGACTCCTTCCACTGATCGCGGCTCCCGTGAACCCCCGGTGACCTGCCGGGGGTTTTCGGCTGTCCGGGGCCGGACCACACGACCAGACACTGGAGAGCACGCATGCCGATCGCCGTCTGCGGATCCATCGCCACCGACCACCTGATGCACTTCCCGGGCCGGTTCGCCGAGTCGCTGCTGCCGGACCAACTGCACCGGGTATCACTGTCCTTCCTCGTCGACGACCTGGTGGTGCGTCGTGGGGGGGTGGCGCCCAACATCTGCTTCGGCATGGCCGTGCTGGGCCTGAGCCCGGTGCTGGTCGGGGCCGCAGGCGCTGATTTCGGCGACTACCACTCCTGGCTGACCCGGCACGGCGTGGACTGCTCCAAGGTGCAC
>JBIOVW010000888.1:0-5014 GCA_044867945.1 Nakamurella sp.
CACGAAGCAGCAGCCTGCCACACGGCGGCCCGACGCCCTGATTACCCTGCCTGGTCATGGACCTTCGCATCTTCACCGAACCCCAGCAGGGCGCCTCCCACGCGGATCTGCTGGCCGTCGCCAGGGCCACCCGGGAGGGCGGCTTCTCGGCGTTCTTCCGGTCCGACCACGTGCTGGCGATGGGTACCGACGGCCTGCCCGGGCCGACCGAGTCGTTCGTCAGTCTCGGCGCCATTGCGGCCCTCGTGCCGGACATCAGGCTGGGGACCCTGGTGACGTCGGCGACTTTCCGGCACCCGTCGATGACGGCGATCGCCGCGGCCAGTGTCGACGACATCTCCGGCGGGCGCCTGGAGTTCGGCATCGGGACGGGCTGGTTCGAGGCCGAGCACCGGGCCTACGGGCTGGACTTCGGGGACTCGTTCGGGGAGCGGTTCGACCGGCTGACCGAGCAACTGGAGATCATCACCGGCCTCTGGGCGACGCCGGTCGGAAAGACCTTCGACCACACCGGGCGCTACTACGCCGTCGCCGATGCGCCGGGGCTGCCCAAGCCCCGGCAGGCGGACGCGGCGGGCCGACCGCACCTGCCGATCATCATCGGCGGCAAGGGCCCCAGGCGGACCCCCACGCTGACCGCCCGGTTCGCCGACGAGTCGAACGTCGCATTCGCCGACCTTGACGTCATCGTCACGCAGCACGAGCGGGTCCGCCGGGCCTGCGAGGCGGCCGGCCGGGACCCGGGTTCGCTCGTGTACTCGGCCGCCCACATGCTGTGCGTGGGCGCCGACGAGGCCGAGTTCGCCCGCCGGGCCGCGGCGATCGGCCGAACGCCGGAGCAGGCGAGGGAGAGCCCGCTGGCCGGGACAGTGGCCCAGCTGGTGGACACCTTGGGATCCTGGGCGGACGCCGGCGTGCAGCGGGTGTATCTGCAAGTGCTCGACCTGGCCGACCTGGACCACATCGCGCTGGTCGCGCAGCAGATCATGCCGGCGGTGCACGACCGGTAGGCGCAGTCGGGATGGACCGGGTCAGATCGGCAGGGCCAGCTCCTCGACCACCTCGGCACCCGGCAGCTCGGCGAGCAGCGCGCCGTCCAGGATGATCTTGGAACCGCGGATGCCGGAGCCGATCACCACAGGGCCCGCCGCAGCGACCCTGGCGTCCACCAGGACGGGCCAACCGTCGGGCAGGCCGATCGGGGTGATGCCGCCGAACTCCATGCCGGTCAGGGTGACCGCGCCGGTCATCGGCGCGAACGACAGCTTGCGCACATCCAACCGGCGGCGGACCGCGCCGTTGACGTCGGCGCGGGTGGTCGCGAGGATGACTGCCGCCGCCCACCGCTGTTCGCCGGATCGTTTTCCGCAGACCACGACGCAGTTCGCCGACGCCTCGGGCGGCACCTGGTATGCCGCACAGAATGCGGAGGTGTCGGCCAGGTCCGGGTCGATCGGCGCAACCGCCACCCGGTCCGCGGCCGGCCACGCCGCCAGCGCCTGCGCAACCGGGACCGCGACAAGCTCCGAACGGTCCAGGACGGGTTCGGATACGAGCGTGCCCAGGGTCATCACGTGGGTCATGGCTGTCAGCCTGCCATGCGCCCCTCCCCCCACGCTTGCAGTTGATCATGAACAACCCGCCCTCACTCCGGTCGAATAAGGGTGTGTGCTTCATGATCGACTGGAGACCGGCTGCCGGTGGCGGCCGGGCGGGGCGGGACAATGGCCGAGTGAACCGCTCGCCCACCGTCGCGCCGCAGGCGGGCACGCTGCACATCGGGCCGTACCCGGTGTGGCCGCCCGTGGTGCTCGCACCGATGGCTGGCGTCACCAACGCGCCCTTCCGCTCCCTGTGCCGGGAGTTCGGCGCCGGGCTGTACGTGTGCGAGATGATCACCACCCGCGCACTGGTCGCCGGCGATCCGAAGTCACGCGCGATGATGCGCTTCGACCCCGACGAACACCCACGCTCGGTCCAGCTGTACGGGGTCGATCCGACGGTGGTCGGGCAGGCGGTCCGGGTGGTCGTCGAGGAGGAGCTGGCCGACCACATCGACCTGAATTTCGGTTGCCCGGTTCCCAAGGTCACCCGGAAGGGCGGCGGCTCGGCCCTGCCGTACAAGCGGCGGCTGTTCGGGTCGATCGTCCGCGCCGCGGTCGACGCGGCGGCCGACCGCGGGGTGCCCGTCACGGTCAAGATGCGCATCGGCATCGACCAGGACCACATCACCTACCTGGACGCAGGTCGGATCGCCGAGGACGCCGGCGTGGCGGCAGTCGCCCTGCACGCCCGCACCGCGATACAGCACTATTCCGGCACGGCGGACTGGGAGTACATCGCACGACTCAAGCAGGCCGTGACCTCGGTGCCGGTGCTGGGCAACGGCGACATCTTCGCCGCCGCCGATGCCCTGACCATGATGGCGATGACGGGCTGCGACGGGGTCGTGGTCGGCCGGGGGTGCCAGGGCCGGCCCTGGCTGTTCGCCGAACTGGCCGCCGCGTTCAACGGCGAACCCGCCCCCACCCCACCGGATCTGCGGGCGGTCGCCGTCGTCCTGCGCCGCCACGCCGAGTTGCTCATCCTGGAGATGGGTCCGGATCGGGGCATCCGTGAGCTGCGCAAACACATCGCCTGGTATCTGAGAGGGTTCGCCGTCGGCTCCGAACCACGGCGGCGGCTGGGCGTGGTGGGCAGTCTGGCGGAGCTGGACGACCTGGTGGGCCGGCTCGACCTCGATCAGCCCTATCCGGTGGCCGCGGACGGTCCGCGCGGACGGCAGGGATCACCGCAGCGACGGGTGGCGCTGCCCCACGGATGGCTTGACGACCCGGAGTCCGAGACCGTGCCGCACGACGCGGAACTGGACGACGGCGGCGGATGACCGGCCGCCCCGGCACCCGGCGCCTGTTCGTCGCCGTACTGGTCACCGTGATCGGCGTCACGGGGTGTCGACCCGAGGCCGCACCCGAGACCGCATCGACGTCGGGAATCCCGGCGTCGGTGCCGCCTGCCGCGGCGGACGCCGTCCGCGCCACGATCGACGCGGTCAACGCCGGGGCGGGCGGATCGGCGGCCGACCAGCAGCAGCTGCTGGCGAGCCTGGTCGATCCCGATCATCGCTCCGAGGTCAGCGGATGCCCGACGGCCACCACGACGGTGCGGTTCGAGCCGATCTACCCCGGCCTGCGCGCGCTCGACGTCGAGTCGGACAGTTACGCATTGCCGACGTTGATCCGGATCTTCCGCGGCGACCGCGCCGCCGGCACGGACCTGACCACCCTCCAGCTGGTGATACGTCCGGCGGCCGGTGGAAACGAGGCCTTCCTCACACCCTTCTGTGTGAATTGAACCCGGGTACCTTGATTGCGTCATTCAGGGGATGACGGGTGGTCTACCCCGGTTCTCGCGTGCCTTTCGTGTGAACGGAATCGGCACATCATCCGGACGGCACGTTCGCACTGGAATGGTGACGACCGTCCGTACCATGGACAATCGCGGAAAGCCGGCTGGACACGCCGGGCGACAGCAGACAAGGAGGTCGCGTGGGCGACTCACTTGCGGGCTCGTCCCCGTCCGGCTCGTCGACCCCGCCGCACTCCGGACGCCACACCTGGCTCATTGTCGGTCGAGTCGCGGTGGCCGTCCTGGCCGTACTTGTCCTTGTCGCCACCGGGCTGGAATGGATCATCAAGTCGCGGGCCGACTCGGGCATCCTGTCCCGCAGCGTGCAGGCGATCCTCACCGACGACACCAACATCTCCTCGGCCACCGCGATCCCGCCCGGCAGCTACCCGCCGGAGAACATCCTGCTGCTGGGCTCGGACACCCGGGCCGGGGAGGCCAATGCCGAGGCCGGCGGCACCGACGACAGCACCTCGGACGGAGTGGCCAATTCGGACACGCTGATGATCGCGCACATCAGCAGCGACCGGCACGTCACGGTGCTGTCCATCCCGCGCGACACCATGATCGACGCCCCGAACTGCAACGCCTGGGACAGCGCCACCGGCCGGCTGTCGGACGAGACCTACGAGGTCGAAACGGGCGAGAAGTGGCACATCAATTCCGCCTACTCGGTCGGCGGCCCGCAGTGCACGGTCCGCGCCGTGCAGGACCTGACCGGCCTGAAGATCGACCGGATGATCGGCATCGACTTCGCAGGTTTCCAGAACATGGTCGACGCGCTGGGCGGCATCACGGTGAACGTGTGCCGGCCGGTCGTCGACGGCGAGCTGGGCACCGTGGTACCCACCGGCGGGGTGCAGACCATCCAGGGCCAGCAGGCCCTCAGCCTGGTCCGCGCCCGCAAGGTCGAGGGTGACACCGACTCCGACCTGGCGCGCATCCGCCGCCAGCAGATCGTGTTGTCTGCGATCCTGCAGCAGGTGACCAGCGCGGGCACGCTGTTGAACCCGGGCAAGCTGGATTCCTTCCTGCAGGCGTTCGTGGAAAACACGTTCACCGACAACGTGACGATCGACGACCTGGTGACGCTGGCCCAGTCGATGGGCAATCTGGATCCGAGCCGGGTGACGTTCTACACGTTGCCGACCGTGCCGAGCGAGTCCAACCCGGGGGCGCTGGATCCGGACGAGGACGCGGCGAAGGCGGTTTTCCAGGCCCTGGTCAACGATCAGCCACTGCCCGGTGAGACCGCAGCGACGACCCCACCCACCACGCCGACAGCGCCTGCGCCGTCATCGGACGCCGACGCCGACGGACTGGCCACCGGCACCACCGTCGACCCCGACTCGATCCAGCTCACCGTCGTCAACGTCACCGGGCGCAGCGGCGTGGCCACCCAGGCCATGGCGGACCTGAACGACCTCGGATTCGACATCACCGACGACGACCTGGAGTCCTGGCCCGACGACGTCCAGTCGGGTGTCACCGTCGAATACGACCCGACCAACCTCGACGCGGCGCTGACCGTGGCCGCCGCGGTGCCCGACGCGACGGTGATTCCGGTGAACGGTCTCGGTGAATCGGTGCGCCTGCTGCTCGGCGA
>JBIOVW010000889.1:0-2521 GCA_044867945.1 Nakamurella sp.
GGAACGTGGGTGGTGCGGAGCCGACCGGACCCGGGAGGCCGTGGACAGTGGTGAACCGCTGGTCAGAGCGGATCGGCGAAAGGGCTCGGCCGCAAGGGCCTAGGTGGGATCGCGATGCCTCGGTCCACGGTTTCGGGCCGCATCCCCGAGGCCGGGAACGTGCCGATGGGCTACTCAGTTCTCCCGGCCGCCGGTGCTGCACCCGACACACCCCACCTGCTGTCGGCAACGCTCGAATCTGAGGCCGATGCGACGCTCGAAAACGAGGCCACCGGTCTGTTGGTTTCTAGTCTGCCGGGTCTTGGGTCTTGATGCTGGGCAGGGTGTCGATGCCGCGGTTGCGTAGCCGGTAGCTGGCGCCCTTGAGGGTCAGGACGTCGGCGTGGTGGACGACGCGGTCGATCATCGCTGCGGCCACTGCCTGGTCGCCGAAGACACCGCCCCAACCGCTGAAGGGCAGGTTGCTGGTCAGGATCAGCGAGGCGTGTTCGTAGCGCGAGCTGACGAGCTGGAAGAACAGGTTCGCGGCGTCTTGCTCGAACGGCAGGTAGCCGACCTCGTCGACGATGATCAGCCCGTAGCGCCGCAGCCGGGTCAGCTCGTGGGGCAGCCGGCCGGCGCGGTGGGCCTCGGTGAGTCGGGTGATCCACTCGGTCGCGGTCGCAAACAGGACGCGGTGGCCGTGGTGGGCGGCGGCGATGCCCAGACCGGTGGCCAGGTGGGTCTTGCCGGTGCCGGGCGGGCCGAGCATGACCACGTTGCGCGCTTCGGTGAGGAACCCGCCGGACGCGAGTGATGCGATCTGCTGCCGCACGGCGGGTTGGGCGTCCCAGTCGAACTCCTCGATCGTCTTCCTGGCCGCGAACCCTGCGGCCCGGATCCGCAGCTGGGCGCCGGATGCGTTCCTGGCTGCGACCTCACGGTCGAGCACCGCGGCGAGGTACTCCTCGTGGGTCCATCCGGCGTCACGGGCATGATCAGCGAGCCGGGCGGCGGCTTCGGTGATCCGGGGTGCTTTCAACGCGGCAGCCAGGTAGGTCAGCTGTTTGAGTGCCTCGGTGGTGTCGGTCTTGGTCTTGGTGCTGCTGGTCGCCATCAGGCCACCTCATCCTCGGTCGGGGTGGCGTCAACCAGACCGAAGGCGCGGTCGTAGTCGGCCAGGTCCCGGACGAGTCCCTCGTGGGGATCGGGTGCCGGCCGGGGTTGCTGGTACTGCTCGCGCAGCACCTTCGCGGCCGCGACGTGGGCGGGGTCGGTGATGGTCATGCCGCGTGCCCAGACTCGGTCGTGGGCGGCGACCAGGCGGCCTTCGTGGCGGACCTCGATCCGCGCCAGGTCAGCGATCACGTCGACGGACCGGCCGATCACCACCGGGTCGACGGAGTAGTCCGAGGAGTCGAGGCGGACGTAGTAGTCGCGTCCCAGCCGGACCCGGTTGACCCACCCGACCGTTGGTGCGACCGGTGGCAGGGGCAGCATCGCGGACCGGTCGGCATCGAGCCGGTCTATCGGGCGGGTCTTGATGGTGCGCACGATCCGGGTGTTCGCCTGGATCAGCCAGTCGCCGAACTGGGTGTCGAAGTCGGCCGGTGACGTGAAGTCGCGCCCGGGCATGAAGGAGGTCTCGAAGAACCCGTTGCGTCGTTCCACGATGCCCTTGGACTCGGGGTCATAGGGCTTCAACCGCTGCAGCGTGGTGGCCAAGACCCCGGCGAACGCACCGACCCCTTCGGCGTGCCGTTTGCCGCGGCCGATGCCGGACTCGTTGTCCCAGATCAGCCGCCGCGGGACTCGGCCCAGCCGTTGCAGCAGCTCCCACATCGCCAGCAGCAGGTCCGCGGTGTGCCTGGTCGGGATCATTCGGGCGAGGATGAAACGCGAGTGCGCGCAGGTGATCACCAGCACCGGCAGCAGCGTCGTCGAGCCGTCCTCGAGGGGGATCTTCTTGGGCGGGAACCACAGGTCGCACTGCGCAGCGTCACCGGGCAGCCAGATCAGCCGGTCTGAAGGGTCGACCGGCCGATGCTCAGGTCGAAGGCGCCGCACGTTGTCGCGGAACCAGGAGATCGACCCCGTCCAGCCGACCCGCTCGGCGATCACCGTGGCCGGCATGTCCGGCGACGCGATCAAGAGCTGCCGCACCAACGGCTCGAACGGCGTGAACGACGTCGGCAACGCCGGACGTTCGTACTTCGGTGGCCGATCAGAGGCCAACGCCCGCTCGACCGTCGACCTGCCGATCCCCAGATCCCGCGCGACCTGACGCTGCGGAACACCGTCCGCGACCAGCCGCCGGATCAGAGCCCAATCCTCCACTGAGATCACCCATCCAATCTGTCTGGGTGGCCTCGTTTTCAAGCGTCGCTATGGCCTTGTTTTCGAGCGTCGTCGACACGGGCCGGGGCAGTGCGCTCATCGGGCCTTCTGTGGGCGAGCTCGGAGCTCGAAGTTCCCACAAGGCTGGCCAGTTCTGTCAGCCGCCGTCAACCGGGGTCTCGGGGCGCTGATCGTCGGGGTGTCC
>JBIOVW010000890.1:0-8017 GCA_044867945.1 Nakamurella sp.
CGCGGTGCCGGGGCCCCGCCAGAAGCCGCCCGCGCCCTGCTCGGCGGCCACCTGGATGACCGGGGTGTCGGCGATCGCCGCCAGCGGGACGCCGCCGCCGCCGGAGAAGACCAGCGCCGGCACGCCGAATGCGGGCAGCAGTTCGGCGTCGGTGGTGCGCACGCTGCGAACGGGACCGACGTCGGCCGACAGGGTGGTGTGGAAGACCGGCATCAGCCGGGTCAGGCCCCCTTCGACCTGTTCGACGTAGGTGATGTCGGCGTCCGCGATGCCGTACTGGGGCAGGCCGGCCGAGGTGTTGTCGATCTTGACGGCGATCACCGGGCCCTCGTTGAGCGGGCCGCCGGTCAGCGCGTCGACCGGAGGTGGCGGTGGGGGCGGTTCCGGGGTCGGCGTCGGGGTGGGCTTCGGCTTCGGGCTGGGGGTGGGACTCGGCGTCGGGCTCGACGACGACGGCGACGGCGACGCCGATGGAGTCGGTGTGCTCAACGAACCGGTCGAGCACCCGGCCAGCACCAGCGCGCCGAGAAGCACCGACCACAGCAGGGCGATGATCCGCGTCGATCGGCCCACATGTCCTCCCCGGTGCGTGGCCGCGGCACGAAGGTGGGCGGCGCGGTCGGCCCACGTTAGGCCGGTCGGCGCCCGGTCGCAGGCCGGACCCGCCGACGCAGCGAATTTCGCGCACTCCGCAAAGCGGTCAATCCACGTCCGGGATGGGTTGCGGAACCACCCGGGTGCGCAGCGCGACGACCACATCGGGTAGTCGGTCCGCCAGTTGGCGGGGATAGATGTCCTCGTCGGTCGTTCTTAGCGCCTCCCGGGCCCACCAGCGGTGACCCGTCAGCGTGAGCCGTTCGTCGTTCGTGTGACCCGACGTGTCGAAGGGCAACGACGCGGCGGTGACGGCGGCCGCGAAGTAGAACTCGGTCTGCTCGTAGTCGACGCCGGTGAAGTGGAAGCCGGCCACCCGACGCCAGATCGGGCCGACCAGCTCGTCGTCCCGCAGCCGCAGGCCGGTCTCCTCGGCCAGCTCCCGGATCGCGGTCTCGGTCAGCGGCTCGCCGTCCTCCCGCCCACCGCCGGGGGTGATCCACCAGCGCGACCCGACCTGGGGGTCGGTGCCGGACAGCAGCAGCACACGCTCGTTCTCGTCGATCAGCAGGATGCGCGCCGCGGTCCGGCGTAGCGGCACCGGCATGGCATCCGGCCCGTGTTTCGCGCCCGGCTCGGCGATCTCGAAGTATTCGGGCAGCGCGGCCCGGCCGGCCAGCCCGAAGACCCGGGTGAACCAGACCGACCGCAGCGCCCTGGTGTCCCGCACGGCGTCGTTGTAGAAGCGCCTGGCCAGCAGCACCCGTTCGTTCGCGTCCGCGAGCTCCGCGGCAAGGCGTTCCTCGGAGGGCGACGGCAGCAGGGTCAGGACCCGGGAAAGGTCGTTCTCGGCGTCCGCGCGGTGCGCCCGGTCCGCCCGGTCCGCCGCATCCGCGACCCGGCGCAGCTCGGCCGACTGGCTCGCCGGCAGACCACCGACCGCGGCCACCGCCCTGGCCGCGACGACCCGCCTTGACAGCGCCCCCTCCAGCGCGGACCAGGCCGCCTCGGTTCGCACGTGCAGCCGGTCCAGGCGGTTGGCGGTGATCCACAGGCGGAGCGCGGCGAACAACAGCAGCAGCACCAGCAGCACCACGATCGTGGTCGTCACGGCGCCTCCGCCCGGGTTGTGCACACGGCAGGATCAGTCGGCCTCGACGACCGCACGCGGATCGGCGGCGATGACGGTCTCGTACACCTTGATGACCCTGGCGGCCACCACCGGCCAGTCGTAGGAGGCGACCACTCGCCGGCCCTGCGCGGACAGCGCCGCCCGCCGCCCGGGGTCGTCGAGCACCGCGGACAGTGCTGCGGCCAGGGCGGGCGCGTTGCCCACCGGCGCCAGCACTCCGGCGATCCCGCCGTCCAGCACCCGTTCGAAGGCGTCCAGGTCGCTGGCCACCACGGGCGTGCCGGCGCTCATCGCCTCGGTGAGAATGATGCCGAAGCTCTCCCCGCCGACATTGGGCGCGCAGTAGATGTCCAGGGACCGCAGCATCGCCGCCTTGTCCTGATCGCTGACCCGGCCGAGCATCCGCAAGGTGTGGGCCAGTTCGGGGCCGGCCTCATCCCTCAGCTCCTTCTCGTCGCCGCCGCCGGCGACCAGCAACTGCAGGTCCGGCCGGGTCGGCACCATCAGCCGCAGCGCGTCCAACAGCACCGGCATGCCCTTGCGTGGCTCGTCGTACCGGCCGACGAAACCGATGGTGCCGCCCGTCCGGGGGTAGTCGGGCAGCCGCGGTGACTGGGCGAAGAACTGCACGTCGACGCCGTTCGGAATGATCACCGCGTCCCCACCGAGATGCTCCACCTGGACCTGGCGGGCCGGTTCGCTGACCGCGATCCGACCGGTGATCTTCTCCAGGAACGGCTGCAGCACCCCCTGGAACGCGGCCAGCATCCGGGAGCGGGGGTTGGCGGTGTGGAAGGTGGCGACGATCGGTCCGTCGGCGACCATCAGGGCAATCATGGACAGACTGGGCGCGACCGGTTCGTGGACGTGCAGCACGTCGAAGTGACCGGCCCGGATCCAGCGGCGCACCCGGGTGTAGGACATCGGTCCGAACGACAATCGGGCCACCGAGCCGTTGTACTTGATCGGCATGCTCCGACCGGCCGGCACCAGGAAGTCCGGCTGCTCGGTCGGTCCGTCGCCGTCGTCACCCGGAGCCAGCACGCTGACCTGGTGTCCCAACCCGATCAGCGTCCGGGCCAGATCGACGACGTGCGCCTGTACCCCTCCGGGGATGTCGAAGGAGTACGGGCAGACCAGGCCCACCCTCATCGGGCCGCCGCCGTGCCGGAGTCGACCGTGCCGGACCTGACCGTGCCCGACCTGACCGTGCCCGACCTGACCGGAGCCGCCGCCGGATGCCCGGCAGGAAAGTCCGCCGGCCAGAACGGCTGCAGCATGTGCCAGTCGGTCGGGTGCGCGGCGATGCCGCGTTCGAAGATCCCGGCGATCTGCTGCGCGCCGGAACGGACCTGTTCGGCCAGCCGGGTGCCGGACAGCGTGAGCGGCGCGTGGATGTGCTGCTCCCATCCGTTCGCGGTGAAACTCAGATCGGTCGGGCACAGGTACGAGTCGGTCAGCGCGGCGAGCATCGCCGGGCCGGCCGGGAACCGGGTGGGTTCGCCGAAGAACGTCACGGGGATCCCGTTCGCGGCCAGATCGCGGTCCCCCACCAGCGCGATGATGCCGCCCGTGGTGAGCCGTTCACGCAGGGTCTGGGACGGCGACGAGCCGCCGGTCAGCGGCAGGATCTCCATGCCCAGCGACTCCCGGTACGCGACGAACTTGTCGTAGAGGGACTCGGGTCGAAGCCGCTCCACGACGGTCGTCAGCCGCCCGAAGTGCCGGGTCACCCAGAGCCCCGCGATGTCCCAGTTACCGGCGTGGGGCACCGTCAGGACGATGCCTCGCCCCTCCCGCTGGGCCCGCTCCAGGTGCTCCGCGCCGGTGGTCATGACCGCCACGTGATCGGCGACCGCGGCCAGGTCCATCGCGGGCAGCCGGAACGTCTCCTTCCAGTAGCGGGCGTAGGACCGCATCCCGGCCTGCACGGTCGCGGCCAGTGTCTCGGGCGTGGAGCGCGGGCCGAGAACTCGATGCAGGTTGCGGGCCAATTGGATGACGCCCGGCCCGCGGCGCCGGTATGCGGTATCGGCGGCCAGCCGAAACGCCCGGTCGGCCGCCCGGTCCGGCAGCGCCTTGACCAGCGACCAACCGGCCGTGAAGCCCAGGTCGGTGATCCGGTCGAGGGCACTGCCCGCACGCGCCGCCGTAACAACGTTCACAGCGCCGCCGCCTCGCTCACAGCGCCGGCCGTCCCGTGCTGCGCCCGCCGGGTTCCGCGGCGGCCTTGACCGCCGCCCGCCGGACCTGCACCAACCGCTGCACAACAGTGATCAGGCCGGCCGCCGCGAGCAGCCACAGTCCGACGTCGATGGCGTACGGCACGCCGAGCCCGGACAGGCCGGCGCCCACCAGGCCGAGCACGTTGCGCTCGGCGCGTTCGGCCAGGGCACCGCCGATCGTCAACTGCACGCTGTCCGCGCGGGCCTTGACATACGAGATCACTTGTCCGGTGACCAGGCAGATCAGCGCGGCGATGCCGAGCAGCCGCTGGTCGGAGGTGAACGCGTAGTAGGTGAGCGCGCCGAACAGGGCGCCGTCGGCGATGCGGTCGCAGGACGCATCGAGGACGACCCCGAAGTCGGTGCCGTGCCCGCGGGCCCTGGCCATCGCGCCGTCCACCAGGTCGCACAACACGAAGAACGTGACGACCATGGTCCCCGCGAACAGGTACCCGGTGGCCAGCAGCGCCACCGCACCCGCCACCACGCCGACGGTGCCGACGATGGTGACGATGTCGGGGGTGAGGCCCGTTTTGAGCAGTCCACGCCCGACCGGGTCCATCACCTTGGACACCGAGGACCGGGCCAGGGAGTTGAGCATCGTGGTCCGTTTCAGGCTGGTGCGGGCTGGGTGGGCTCGAATTCTCGGGCGGGAACCAACGATAGCCGGGTGGGCCGTGTCGCAGCCGCTGCGGTGTGTTTGGCTCGCCGTGTGACAGCCGCCGAACGACAGGTGCTGGCCGACCTCGGCCTGGGCGTGACGGTGCAGCGGGCGGTGGCGACCGACATCCCGGCGATCGTCGCACTGCTCGCCGACGACTTCCTGGGCGCGGACCGCGAGGCGTCGGCCGACGATCCGAGCTACCGCGTCGCGTTCGGGGAGCTGGACGGGGACCCGCGACAGCTGCTGACGGTGCTGGTCCGCGATGGTGCCGTGGTGGGCACGATGCAGCTGACCACGATCCCCGGCCTGTCCCATCGTGGTGCGCTCCGCGCGGTCGTCGAGGCGGTCCGAGTCGCCTCGAGCGAACGCGGCACCGGCCTGGGATCGCGCTACATCAAGTGGGCGCTCGGCTGGGCCAGGGTCAACGGCGCGCGCCTGATGCAGCTGTCGTCGAGCACCAGCCGGGTGGACGCGCGCCGGTTCTACGAGCGGCTTGGGTTTCGGGCCGACCATCTCGGGTTGACGCTGGAGCTCTCATAGGCCGATCGGCGCTCGGGCGGGTGACCCGGCCCCGGCCGCGGGCCAACCCCGGGACCGGCATCCGCGTCCAGGGGTCGGAATCTACCGATCCCGCGGCCGGTCCGGGTGACTTCGCTTGCACTCGTGCCGGTCGCGGCGGCGATGGCGGGAGAATGAGGTCGTGTCCGTTCCAGTGCCTCCGGTACGACCCGGCGATCCGGACCGCCGGCCGGTCGCGGGCCGTTACCTCCTGGACGAGATGATCGGCCACGGCGCGACCGGCAGCATCTGGGCCGCCACCGACCAGCTGCTGCGCCGCCGGGTCGCCCTGAAGAAGATCGACATTCCGCGGGGGATCCCCCCGGCCGACGCCGAGGAGCTGCGGGAACGCACGCTGCGGGAGGCGCGGGCCGTCGCCGCCCTTTCCAACCCGCACATCGTCACGGTCTACGACATCCTGGCCACCACCGAGACCGGCCCGGTGATCGTGATGGAGCTGCTGGAGGGACGCTCGCTGGCCCGGTTGCTGTCCGCGTCCGGGCGGATGCGACCGGAACAGGCCGCGACCGTCGGCGTCGCGGTCGCCTCGGCGCTGGCCGCCGCGCACACCCGCGGCATCGTGCACAGGGACGTCAAGCCGGCCAACATCTTCATCGGCCGGGACGGCATGGTGAAGTTGACCGACTTCGGCACCGCGCGCGGCCGGTTGGACAACACGCTGACCGGCATCGGCCTGGTCGTGGGATCGCCGGCATACATCGCCCCCGAACTGGCCACCGGTGCGACCGCCGGACCCGCCGCCGACGCGTGGAGCCTGGGCTGCACCCTCTTCGCCTGCGTGGAGGGCCGCCCGCCGTTCCACGCCGACACCGTGCTGGACACCGTGGCCGCCGCGGTGCACGACCCGCTCCCGCCGCACCCGCATGCCGGGGACCTGTCGATCGCGATCGCCGCGCTGCTGGAGAAGTCGCCGGAGGAACGGGCACCGGTCGAGGCGATTCTGCCGGTGCTGCGGGAGATCGCCGCAGATCCCTCCGGCATCCGGGTGAACCTGGCCGGGCATTCCCCCGAGGAACCCCGGCTGCCGGCCGGCGACCCCGACCCGACGGTGACCACCCCCGGCGCGGTGACGCAGACGATGCCGTCGCCCCTGTCCGGTTGGCGGCGCAGGCTCCGGTTGCGGCGTGGCCAAGGCTCCACCGCGGCCACCGACACCGGGCCGGACCTCGGCGAGTTCACCGACTGAACAGAACTGACGGGCGCCGGCCGGGTTGCGCGCGCCGCTACCAGGCCCGAGCCAGCAGCATCCGGGTATCGGTGAGCAACTGCGGCAGCACCTTGGTCTGCCCGATCACCGGCATGAAGTTGGAGTCGCCGCCCCATCGGGGCACCACATGCTGATGGAGGTGGGGCGCGATCCCGGCGCCGGCGGCCGAGCCCGCGTTGATGCCGATGTTGAACCCGTGCGGTGCGCTGACGGATCGGATCACCGTGAGCGCGAGCCGGGTGAACTCGCTGAACTCGGACAGCTCGTCGGCCTTGAGGTCGGTGTAGTCCGCAATGTGCCGGTACGGCACCACCATCAGGTGACCGGGGTTGTAGGGATACAGGTTCAGCACCGCGTACACCTGGCTGCCCCGCGCCACGATCAGCCCGTCCTCGTCGGCCAGCGTCGGGATGTGGCAGAACGGACACACCGGATCGGCCGACGACTTGGCGGCGGCGCCACCGCTGACGTAGGCCATGCGGTGCGGCGTCCACAACCGATCCAGGTGATCCGGGATGCCGATCCCGGCCTGCTCGACGACGTCGGACTGCTCGTCGACCTCAGCCACGCGCGCCGTCCGCCGCAATCTCGGCGACCGCCGGGGCCGCGGGATCGGCGGCCGGCCGCAGGTGCGCGAACGCCTGCGCCGTCGGCGGGTCGTTGCGCCGGTCGCCGACCCACTTCACGATCGCGTCCAGCGCCGCGCCGACCGGTACCCCGTTGACCTTGGTGCCGTCCCGGAACCTGAAGCTGACCGCCTGAGCAGTGACGTCAGCCTCACCGGCCAGCAGCAGGAACGGCACCTTGTCGGTGGTGTGGGTGCGGATCTTCTTCTGCATCCGGTCGTCGGAATGATCGGCCTCGGCCCGGATCCCGCGGGTGACCAGCTGATCTACCATGCCCTGCAGGTAGTCTCCGTACGCGTCCGCGACCGGAATGCCGACCACCTGCACGGGCGACAGCCACGCCGGGAACGCACCCGCGTAGTGCTCGGTGAGCACCCCGAAGAACCGCTCGACGGACCCGAACAGCGCGCGATGGATCATCACGGGCCGCTGCTTGCTGCCGTCCGGCGCGGTGTACTCCAGCTCGAACCGGTCCGGCAGCTGGAAGTCCAACTGGATGGTGGACATCTGCCATGCCCGCCCGAGCGCGTCCCGGGCCTGCACGGAGATCTTCGGCCCGTAGAACGCGGCGCCGCCCGGGTCGTCCACCAGGTCAAGACCCGATTCCCGGCCGACCTCCCCGAGGGTCTCGGTGGCCTCCGCCCAGTCCCGGTCGCTGCCGATGTACTTGTCCTCGTTGCGGGTGGACAGCTCGAGGTAATAGTCGTCCAGCCCGTAGTCGGCGAGCAGCTCCAGCACGAAACGCAGCAGGCCGGCCAGCTCGTCCCGCATCTGGTCCCGGGTGCAGAAGATGTGCGCGTCGTCCTGGGTCATCCCCCGCACCCGGGTCAGACCATGGACGACACCGGACTTCTCGTATCGGTACACCGTCCCGAACTCGAACATCCGCAGCGGCAGCTCGCGGTAGGACCGCCCGCGGGACCGGAAGATCAGGTCGTGCATCGGGCAGTTCATCGGCTTGAGGTAGTAGTCCTGCCCTGGCTTGCGGAC
>JBIOVW010000891.1:0-13791 GCA_044867945.1 Nakamurella sp.
GTGGTGGCGAGCAGATCACGTTCTGCTGGCCGTTGTAGACGGTGGTGAAGTCCTCCCGCCGGATCTCGTTTCCGGCCAGATCCCTGATGATCCGGGTGTTCACGATGCTGAATCCGGAGCTGCCACCGGACGGCGAGCACGAGGCCCCGTACGGCTTGACGATCACCGGCGCCGACGTGAAGTCGAACCTGTCGGACGAGACCGACTCCACCTCGACGTGCTTGGTGCCCCACAACCGCACCGTGATGTCGCCCTCGGTCCAGATCGTCTCGATCAACACGCCGGTGTCGTAGTCGTTGGAGAAGGCCAGCTCGATTGCCCCGTCGAACACCGTCGCCTCCCGGCCTGCCGGGTAGCGGCTGATGTAGAAGGAGTGCGGGGTGTGCGTGACGTCACCCATCCCGGCGAAGTACGCCGCGTTGTACAGGGTGGTGGCGAACTGGCTGATCCCGCCGCCGACCGCGCTGGACAGTGCACCCTCCTGGATGATCGCGGCCGGCACGTAGCCCTGCTCGGTCCCCCGCGGCCCGGTGAACTCGTTCAGACCGAACGTGGCACCCGGCTGCACGATCGCCCCGTTCACCTTCTCGGCGACCACCCGGATGTTCTCGCCGGACGCGGCAGCGAAACCACCGGTGGTGAACTCGCCGATGACCTCCTTGACGCCCAGCGCGTTGGCCTGCTCGGTGGTCAACGACGGCTCGCTGAGCTGGTAGGACAGCTCCACCGCACGGTTCGGAGTGACGACGGCCGCCGCCACGGCGGCTTCGGTCGCGGGCCAGTTCATGGCCCGGCCCAGCGCACTCGGCTCGACGACCGGCGCCCCGTCCCTGATGACGATCCTGGCGTCCAGTGGGGCGCTCTGGGTGGCGTCGATGGCCGGAGTGACCGGGCCGAGCACGGCGGCCGGATCCACGCTGACCATGAACCCGTCGGCGTCGTCCGGGGTGATTGTGGTGGCCGCCGCGATGTCCGCGACCGACACCTCCACGCTCGTGCCGGCGCCGGTCAGGGTGAGCGGCGCGGACAGGATCGTCCGCACCTCGGCGGCGGCCAGCTCGGTCTTCTCCGCGGACGCGCGGACCGGGGTGGCGGTCACCGGCAGCACCAGGCCGTCGATGCCGCCGGGACCGTCGCTGACCCATGCCTCGGTGACGGCGTCGACCGAGGCGGGCACGTCCAGGCTGTGGCCGACGACCGGCTGCACCGCCACTACGGCGGCGTCCTCGATCGTCACCGACCCCTCGACCGGGGCGAGGTCGGTGCTCGCCGCGATGTCCTCGATGACGACGGTCAACGCGGCCCGATCGACGCTGTCGGCCAGCGGTCGATCCGACGAGGTGAAGAACGAGGAGAGCCGGACGAAGGGGTTGGCCGACCGGGTGCCGATGGCCTCGACGGTGGCGGCCACGTCGGCGGCCAGACCGGCCTGGGTCGGGTCCATCTCGGTCGGGACGCCGTGCACGTCGACCGTCATCGGCGCGGAATAGGTGGGCATGGCCTGCTCGGTCAGCGCTTGCGCGGCCTGCTCCGGGGTCATCCCGCCGACTTCCACACCGGCGACCGTGGTGTTCCGTTCGATCGTGCCGGTGGTGGCGACCAGGTCGATCACGTAGACCGCGGCGAGCAGGACGAACACTCCGCCGACCACCGCCGCGATGATCTTGTTACGGCGCCTCGGGTCGGACGGGGGGTCGGCGGGAGCGTCGAGCACCGCGCGGTCGATCACCTCGGTGGCCTCGGCTCCGGTCGCGTCGGCCGCGATGATCTCAGTGGGAGACTCGCTCGCGGGCGTGCCGTGCGGAAGGGTGGGCTCGTCTCGCACTACGTTGGACATCCTTCCTCGCTGGGTCGGGGACGGCGCCGCGGGACAGCGCCCGCAATGCCACAGCGTGGTGGACGCACAAGATCCGGTGCCGGATCGGCCACACGCGCAGCTTCACCCGAACGGGGCAATTGGCCGTGATGAACCGGGTGGCCAGTCGGGCGCCGGCAATCGACGCGCCGACGCCGGCCCTCCGGAAACCCGGTTCGGGCGGTCCGGAACTCGCTCCACAGTATCGGAGGACTCGTCGGCAGAGCCTAACCGCGGGTCGCCGACATCCACCTCAGCAGTCGAAGAAAGCCGCTCAGGTGGATCTCACCGGACCTCACCTGCGCCGGCCGAGCCATCGCTTCCGTACAGGCTGGCGGACGGCCCGCGGGGGCCCGTCCCGATCAAACCCGCGCCGTGCTGCTCAGTGACACTCACAGATCAGCGAAGCCGCGCCCACCCGAGGAACGAGTCAGAAGCCGTTGGCGGCGGGGGCGGGCTGGGGCCGGTTGCCCCGACCGCTGGACAGCAGAAGCCGGCGGCACTCGTCCGGCCGGACGTTCATCAGGGCGGCGAGCGCGCCGACCGAGGCGTCGTCCAGGGTAATGGTCGTCGAGGAGTTGGCCCGCAACTCGAACCAGCGCTTGACGACAGCGAGCCGCGGGTCCGGGCTGGCCATCACCTCGTGCACGTCGACGGTGATCGAACCGGACCCGAACGGCGAAGGCCGGGTCGTGACGTTCCGCTCGGCCGCGGTCAGCAGCGCGCCCAGATCCTCGCCGAGGGCGCCGGCGATGACCCACAGCACGTCGACCCGCAGGGACCGATGGCCGGTCTCGTAGTTGGCCAGCGCGGCCTTGCTGACCAGCCCGTTGGTGCGCTGCGCGACCTCAGCCTGGGTGAGCTTCTGCCGGCGACGTGACTCACGCATCACGCGGCACACCGCAGCGGCGAACGCCTGCTGCGACCGTGAATCGTAAGCCTGCGACACCCGGACTCCTCTTGTTGATCGAGGCAGCAGGGCCTGGTTTATCCCACCGCCGAACCTGCGCCAGTACTCACTCTCAGTGACACCCGCGTCCCCGTGACCCAGCTCTATGGACCAAACGGGCTACACGAGGCCAGTATCGGCGCGTCGTCCTCACATTTCTACCACAGAGTAACCGGGATTACACCCTTTTGGCCCATCCGTGTGAACGGCGCATCACAAGGATGGCCGCCGCGGTGACACAACACAAGAGTGCGCGTTCAAAACGAGGAGCCGGCGACACCATTCCGGGCTTCGGCGTCACCGGTCGGCGCATTTGGTTGGTGGCACATCCGCCACGCTCAGTGGCGGCCTATCACGATCAGGTGAACAGGGCTTTGCCGAACCAATCGCCCGGCCCGCTGACTCCGGGCGGACAGCCCCAGAGGCCGCCCCCGATGTGCGCGATGTACTCGTTGAGCAGGTCGGTCTTGCCGAGCCGGGTCTGCAGGACCTTGAACTGGGTCTGCGGGTCGCGCTGGAAGGCGATGAAGAACAGTCCGGCCGCCAGCTTGCCGGTGGCCGGGTCCTGCCCGTCGGTGTAGTTGTAACCGCGGCGCAGGATCGTCAGGCCGTTGTTCTGTTCCGGGGAGGCGAGCCGGATGTGCGCGTTGATGTCGATGACCTTCTCGCCCCTGTCGTCGACCCTTTCGTAGTCGGGGGCGGTGAATTCGTCACCTCCGGTCAACGGCGCCCCGGTGACCTTGTAACGGGCGAAGATCAACTCCTGGTCGTCGAGCGGGTCGGTGTCCCAGGACTCGATCTCCATCCGGATCTTGCGCGCGACCAGGTACGACCCGCCACGCATCCACTCGTGCTCGGGCGCCATCGGCACGCCGTTGGCCCCCACCCAGACGTGCGTGTCCAACGCCGCCGTGTCGTCGGACCGCACGTTGCGGGTGCCGTCCTTGAAGCCCATCAGGTTGCGCGGCGTGGTCTGCCCCGATGCCGTGGACGAGGCCCGCCCGAAGCCGAGTTGGGACCAGCGGAGGGTCGCGGTGCCGGTGCCGCGGGCCGCCCGGGCCATGTTGCGGATCGCGTGGAACACCACCTGCGGATCGTCGGCGCAGGCCTGGATGCACAGGTCGCCGTCGGACAGCTCGGGACGCATCACCGCGTCGCCGGGGATGGTGCCGAAGGCGGTCAGCTCCGGCGGCCGCCGGTCGGCCAGACCGAACCGGTCGTCGAACAGGCTCGGCCCGAACCCGACGGTGACGGTCAGCGAGTGCGCCCCCAGGTCCATCCCCTCGCCGGTGTCGAACGGAGGTTGCGCCGGCTTGTTCGGGGACTCGGTGATCAGCTTGCCCTCGGTCATCCGGGCGGCCATCGCCGCCCACCGGCCGAGCAGGCGTTTGAGTTCCTCGACGTCCTTGGTGGTCACGTCGAAGGCGGCGAACATCAGCCGTTCCTGCTGGGCGGTGGTGATGCCGGCCTGCCGGGCGCCGTAGAACGGGACGATCGCGTTCGCGCGGGCATCGGGATCGGCCGACGCCGCGTACGGGTCGGTGGTGTCCGGGTCCGCGTCGGTCGCCCCCCGCACGCCGTACCCCGCCGCGAACCCGGCGGCGGCACCCACCCCGGCAGCGGCGGCCCCGGTGAGGAATCGCCGGCGGGACGTGCCCGGTTCAGTCATGCCCACTCACTTCACTGGGTGATCTTCTGCGCCACCGCCGACAACGGCTCCTGCACCACCAGCAGCGCGTCGACGAGCGCCTTCTTGTCGGCGTCGGTGAGCTGGTCGTAGGAGACCCACCCGCTGGGCGAGTTCGGGTCCTTGAACCTGTTCAGCTGGGCGGTCAACGCGTCGAAGGCCGTCGAGATCTGCGGGACGATCGTGGGGTCGATCTGGTTCAGCGCCGGCTTCAGCGTGGCGAACGCCTGCAACGATCCTTCCACGTTCGCCTCGAAGTCCAGCAGGTCGATCTTCGAGTACGCCTCCTCCTCGCCGGTGATCTTCGACGCGAGCACTTCGTCCAGCAGGGTCGCGGCGCCGTTGGCGATCTCGAACGCCTGGTAACCGCCCTCGGTGCCGGCGTTGGTGGCGTCCGACAGCTGCTTGGCCTGCGCCTGCAGGCTCTGCACATCGGCGATCAGCTGGTCGGCCAGCTCGGACAGTCCTTCGGTGCTCTGCCTTTCCCACAGACCCTGCTCGATCGGGTGGAAGCCCGTCCAGGTGGTGCCCTGCTCGACGTCGCCGATCCGCAGGTCGATCGCCGGATCCAGGTCCGGGAACGACTCGGCGACGGGCTCGATCCGCTCGTAGAAGGGCCGCGCCTTGATGTAGGCGGCCTGCGCGGCGGCCAGGTCGCCGGCCTTGATCGCCGCGGCCAGCTCCTGCACCGGGACCAGCAGGAAGTTGATCTGGTCGTCGACGTAGGCGGCGTAGTCCTTGGTGGCCTGGTCCAGCAGCACGGTCAGGTCCTCGTCTTGGGCGGCCGCCTCGCCGGTGACGGTGAACGCGGTGCGCTCCGTGGTGGCCCCGGGGCAGAAGATCTCGTAGCTGCCGCCGTCGAGCCGGGCTGAGAAGGTGCTGTCGAAACCCGGCGCGAGGTTCTCCCGCTCGCCGACGATCCGCTGGTCGGACACCAGCTCCACCTCGGTGACCCCGACCGCGTCCACGTTGGTGATCAGGAACGTCACCTGACCGGCGGGAACGGTGTTCGGGACGGTGACGCAGCCCTCGGCGTCGGTCACCGTCACGGTCACCTCGCCGGGATTGCCGGCGGCGCTCGCCGACGCTCCGGCCGAGTCGGTGGCCGGGTCGGCGGCGGCCGGCGAGCCGGACGTGGCGGTCGAGCCGGACGACCCGCACGCGGCGAGCGCGACGGTGCCGGCGGTGAGCAGGACGGCCGGCCAGAGCCGGATGGGCCGGAATGACATGAGGTTCTCCCTGGAAGGTCGTTCGTGGGTCAGGCCGAGACGGCCGACCGGCGGCGATCGGCGCGAGTTTGTTCGGGTTCAGCTCCCCGTCGGGGGTAGGGCCAGCGACTCGCCCGACGGTTTCCCCGCGTCCTGTGGGGGCCGGTCGGCCGGCGGGCTGGGCACCGATGCCGGTGTCGGCGGCGTGCGCCGTTGCAGCAGCTTGGGCAGGCCGAACGCGAACATCACGACCGCGAACACCACGAGCAGCGCCGGGATGACCCGGCCGACGACCTGGTGGGTGTCCCGGTTGGTCTCGAACTCGGCGACCTGGGCCAACGCCGGCGCGACCACGTCGCTCGGGGTGACCAGCGTGGTTTCCAGTGTGGTGCCCACCTGGACCGGCACGCGACCGGCCACCTCGACCTGCACGGTACGGACCAGCCGCACGCTGAGCCCGACCACGATGCCGGCATCCCGGTCCGCGCTGATCGTCGGGGTAAGAGTGTCCGTGTACATCGCGGGATAGGTCTGGCCGGCCTGGCCGGACCGGATGCCGACCGGCAGCCGACCACCGTTCAGGTCGGCGATCTGGTCCGCGGTCAGGGTGGCCGGCAGGCCGGCCACAGCCGGTTCGACGGTGCTGCTGATCGGGGTACCCGCGAAGGTGGTGGCGGTCGCGGTGGCGCCGCCCGCTGTCGCCACAACGGTGTGGCCGGTCGCGATCAACGTGCTGGTGCCGCTCGTGGTCGCGCCGCCGGCCTCGACGGTCAGGGTCGCCGGCGTGGCGTCGGCCGCCAGCTGGACCTGCGCGGTTCCGGTCGTGTCGCCCGTCAGTGCGAACGGGCCCTGGGTGCCGGTCACCGGCGCGGGCACCGGCGGGGCCAGCACGACCAGCAGCGCCGCGACGGCCACCGCGGCGGCGGCGGAGCCGACCAGGATCTTGCCGATCGTGCGGGTGGGCGGCGTGCGCCTGGGCGGCCACAGCACGACCAGCAGCATCGGGACCGCATACAGCAGGTAGGCGACGACCTCGACCACCGGCAGGGTGGCCCGGATGCCGAGCATGCCGGTGAGCAGCGATTCCTGCACCGAGCCGGGCCGGGCGATGGCCGACAGGTCCAGTGCCTGCTGCTGGCCGACGGTCAGCCAACCCGCCTCGTACGCGGCGCGCAGGGTGCTCATCACCAGGCCGGCCGCGACCAGCACCAGTACCGCACCGGTGATCCGGAAGAACCGGGAGAGGTTGAGCCTGACGCCGCCGCGGTAGACCAGGTAGCCGAGCGCGACGGCCACGCCGATGCCGAGCACCACGCCGATCGCGGCCTGCAGCGGGGACCCGACGGATTGGAAGGCGGCGAGCAGGAAGACAGCGGTCTCGAAACCCTCGCGGATGACGGCGAGGAAGGCCATCACGATCAACGCGGCCGCGGAGCCACGGGCCAGCGCACTCCCGGCGGCATCCTGCAGGCTGGAGCGCAGGTCCCTGGAGTGCTTGCGCATCCACAGGATCATGTAGCTGATCATCAGCACGGCGATGCCGGCGACGACGCACTCGAGCATCTCCTGCTGTTGCTGCGGCAGGTCGGATCGGAGCAGCTGCAGCAGGATCCCGGCGCCCAGGCAGATGGCGATGGCGATGCCGACGCCGATCCACACGTTACGGATCGCGTCCGCCCGGTTACTCTGCTTGAGAAAGGCGGCGATGATGCCGACGATCAGGGCTGCCTCGAGCCCCTCGCGCAGGCCGATCACGAACGTCGCGAGCATGCGCACCTCCTGCATCGCGTCCGGCGCCTGAAGCACCATGGGCGCGACCGTTTGGTTAGCCTGCCCTGGGCACGCACCATACATCCCGTTCCGTGCGTGCCGGCACCGGCCGAAGGTCCCGAATTGACCGCGTCGTCGTTTCGTAGTCTGTCCCGATGACCATTTGCCCCATCGTGATCTGTGGCGAGCCGGTGCTGCACCGGCCGACCCGCCCGGTCACCGAGTTCGGCACCCCCGAGCTCGAAACGCTGATCCAGGACATGTTCGAGACCAATGAAGCCGCGCACGGCGCGGGCCTGGCGGCCAACCAGATCGGCGACGACCGGCGACTGTTCATCTACGACTGCCCCGACCAGGGCACCCGCCGACGCGGATACATCATCAACCCGACGCTCGAGACGTCAACGATCCCGACGAACATGCCCGATCCGGACGACGACACCGAGGGGTGCCTTTCCGTGCCCGGCGAGAACTTTCCCACCGCCCGGGCCGACTGGGCGCGGGTGAAGGGATTCGACTCCGCCGGCGAGCCGATCGAGGTGGAGGGCACCGGCTTCTTCGCGCGCTGCCTGCAGCACGAGACCGACCACCTGGACGGACACCTGTACCTCGACCGGCTCATCGGCAAGAACCGGAAGCGGGCCTTCAAGGCGGTTCGCGAGCATGGCTGGGGCGTGCCGGGCCTGTCCTGGATGCCCGGCACCGACCCGGACCCGTTCGGGCACTGATCCTCCGCGCCTGCGGATGTGATTCGGCGCTCACCGGCGCGAAGACCCCGGTCGCTAGGGTGGGGTGGTGCAAACCGTGAACATGACGCGCGCAACAGCGGCCATCGAGTCGGGACAGCACATGCCGCCGCCCGCTCGACCGGACGTCGAATCAGGTGGTGCCTCGCCGTTGGTCGAGCGACCCAGACCCGGGCCGGCACGATGAACGCGCCGACCACGGCAGAGGGCCTGGGCAGCGGCAACGGAGGACGGCGCAACGGACATCCGGTCGGTGGCGAGGCGCGGCGGCCGGGCCAGGCCGCGAAGTCCCCCGAATCCCGGTCGAACGTCCAGGCGGAGATGGTGGTGGTGGCCAACCGGCTGCCGTTCGACATCGAGAAACTGCCCGACGGCAGCACCCGCGCCCGGCAGGCCCCCGGCGGCCTGGTCACCGCGTTGGCCCCGATCCTGTCCCGGCGGCAGGGTGCCTGGATCGGCTGGCCCGGCTCGCCGGATGTCTCAATCGATTCGACCACCACCGACGGGCTGAGCCTGCACCCGGTCACCCTGACCGCCGACGATGTCGACAAGTACTACGAGGGATTCTCCAACGGGACCCTGTGGCCGCTCTATCACGACGCGGTCGTCGAGTCGCAGTTCCACCGCGAGTGGTGGGAGGCCTATCAGAGGGTCAACCAGCGGTTCGCCGACGCGGCGGCCGAACTCGCCGCGCCCGGCGCCACCGTCTGGGTGCACGACTACCAGCTGCAGCTCGTTCCGCAGTTTTTGCGACGGCTGCGCCCGGACGTCCGGATCGGGTTCTTCCTGCACATCCCGTTCCCGCCGGTGGAACTGTTCATGCGACTGCCGTGGCGGTCGCAGATCGTCAACGGGCTGCTCGGCGCCGATCTGATCGGCTTCCAGCTACCCGGCGGTGCGCGAAACTTCGGGCGGTTGGCCAGGACACTGACCGGGGCCGTCACCACCGGCGGCACGATCGAGCACGACGGACGGCAGATCCGGGCGGCCGCCTACCCGATCGCGATCGACTCGGCCGCGCAGTCCGCGCTGGCCGCCACCCCGAAGGTGCACGAGGCAGCGCGAGCCCTGCGGTCGGACCTCGGGGATCCCAGCAAGATCATCCTCGGGGTCGACCGACTGGACTACACCAAGGGCATCGACGTGCGGTTGCGCGCGTTCAGCGAGCTGCTGGCCGCGGGTGATCCGGCGGTCGAGGACGCCGTCATGGTGCAGATCGCCACGCCGAGCCGGGAGCGTCTCGGCTCGTACCGCCGGATGCGTGAACAGATCGAGCAGCAGGTCGGCGCGATCAACGGCGACTACGGCCGGATCGGCCGGCCGGCGGTGCACTACCTCCACCAGTCGCTGCCCAGGGAGGAGCTGGCCTCGTTCTATGTCGCCGCGGACGTGATGACCGTCACTCCGTTCCGGGACGGGATGAACCTGGTGGCCAAGGAGTACGTGGCCTGCCGGGTGGACGGCGGCGGGGTTCTTCTCCTCTCGGAGTTCACCGGCGCCGCGAAGGAGCTGCGCGCCAGCCTGCTGGTCAACCCCTACGACACGGACGGGGTGAAGAAGCACCTTCGTGAGGCGCTGACCATGCCCCCGGTGGAGGCAAGACGCCGAATGCGATCGCTGCGCCGCCAGGTGCTGACCCACGACGTCGACCGGTGGGCCGCGGCCTTCCTGTCCGCCCTGGAGAACACCAGGGACCACCTCGCCGACGCGATGCACCGGCTGCCCGGGGAGGTGGTGGCCAAGCTGCACCAGGTCGCCGAGACCCCCCGTCTGCTGGTCGCCACCGACTTCGACGGCTGCCTGGCGCCCATCGTCGACGACCCGGCCACCGCCCGGCCGCTGCCGGAGTCGATGGAGGCCCTGCAATCGATGACGGTCACGCCGGGCACCGTCGTCGCCGTGGTGTCCGGCCGGGCGCTGGCGGACCTGGAGACGCTGCTCGGGCCGGCCGAACGGATCCATCTGGTCGGCAGCCACGGCGCGGAAACCTCGACCGAGTTCCGGGACGAGTCGACCCTGCTCGGCCCGGACGACACCAGGCGGCTGGCCAGGCTGCGGCTGGAACTGCAGCAGATCACCGCCGAGTATTCCGACGTCCGGCTGGAGTTGAAGCCGACCGGCATCGCGGTGCACCTGCGCGGGATGGACGCCGACGACGCCGCCGCGGTGACCAGAGCGGTCGAGGACAACCCCGCGACATGGCCGGGGGTACACCTGCTCCGCGGCAAGAAGGTTCTCGAGCTGACCGTGGTGACCACCAACAAGGGTCGTGCGCTCAAGGGCCTGATCAAGGCGAACCACTGCACGGCGACCGTCTTCATCGGTGACGACATCACCGACGAGAACGCGTTCGGGATACTCGCCGAGGGCGACGTGGGGATCAAGGTCGGCCCGGGCCGAACGGTCGCCGACGCCCGGATCGCCGACCCGGCGCGGGTGGCCGACGTACTCAATGTGCTCGCCGACAGCCGCCGGCGGGTGATCAAGAAGCGCTCGCTGCACGCCGCCGGCACGTCCGAGCCGGTGACCGAGGACCAGGTGTCGGCGGGCTGACCCCCGGGCGCGTCATTCCTCGGGCGGTCGATGGCAGACCGCCTCGACGTTGTTGCCGTCCGGGTCGCGGACGAACACCGCGTAGTAGGTCGGGTGGTACTCGGGCCAGACCCGCGGTTCGTGCAGGATCTCCAGGCCCAGGTCGACCGCCACCCGATGCGCCTCGTCCACCACCTCGCGGCTCGCCGCGGAGAACGCGATGTGCGACTGACGGCCGCCCGGGTCGGTGGCCGCGCTGAGCCAGAAGCTCGGGAACTCGGGCGTGCCGAAGCCCACCGCCACCCCGTAGTCCATGACCCGGCCGTAGCCGAGCGGGGCGAGGAACGCGTCGTACCAGGCACCGGCCACCGCGATGTCGTCGGACTGCACCCCGAAGTGATCGATCATGGGACGCACTCTGCCACCGACCGCCGCCCCCCGCCGTAGTTGATCATGGGCGAGCGGTCGTTTTGAGCGCCTCAAAACAACCACCGTCTCATGATCAACTTCAGCTGGGTGGGGGCGGGGGCGGGGACGGGTCGGCGGCGTCCCCAAGGAAGAGCTGCAACCAGCGCGCCTGCGGGTCGATGTCCACCAGCATGCCCTTGACCAGCAGGCTCGCCGGAATGGCCAGGATCGCGCCGATGGGCCCGAGGATGAACGTCCAGATGATCAGCGACAGGAAGCTCATCGTGGTGGTCAGACCGACCGCGTCTCCGACGAACTTGGGCTGTAGCACCGACTGGATGACGAAGTTCAGCACGCAGTAGACGATCAACACGGTGATGGCCAGGCCGGGCCCGCCCTGCAGGAACGCCAGGATCGTCGGCGGGATCAACCCGATGATGAAGCCGACATTCGGAATGTAGTTGGTCACGAACGCCAGCAGCCCCCACAAGAATGCGGCCGGTACGCCGAGGATCAGCAGCGCCGCGGTGTCCAGCACGGCGACGATGGCACCGAAGATGGTCGCCACGCCGAAGTAACGTCGGGTGCCGGAGGCGAAGGCGCGCAGCCCGTCGAAGGCAATCTCATGACCGGCCCGCGCCCTGGCCATCCGCTGCGGGAAGACGGTGCCGTCGACCGCCAGGAAGATCAGCAGCACGACCGTGAACAGGGTCCCGGACAACACGCCGCTCAGGCTGGACAGCAGGCCCTCGGCGAACGACGCGATCGTGGTCGGATCGATCTGCTGGAGCATCGACTGGATGTCGGTGGTCGACACGCCGAGGTCGGCCAGCCAGGACTGGACGTCGGCGAGGGTCTGCTGCCAGTCGTCTGCGTACTCCGGGATGAGCCGGACGAGCTGGATGATGCCCAACACGGTCGCCGCCACCAGCCCCAGGACGATGAGCAGGCCGGCCAGGAATGCCGCGATGGAGGCCAGCCATCGTGGTGCATGATGCCGAATCAGCAGACCGCGGATCGGATCGACCAGGATCGTCAGCACCAGGGCCAGGAACACCGGGCCGAGAATGCCCGGGATGGCCCGCATGCCGGCAGCCACCACCACGATGCCGGCCACGGCCAGCACGATGATCAGACCTCGCGGCAGGGCACCCGGGAAGACCCGCGCCGGCGCCCCGGTGATCGACGCCGCAGCCGGCGCACCGGGCGCTACCAATGATTTCACCGGGGATGTGCCGGCCGGTGATTCGTCGTTCGATCGATCTTGGGTCATGTCCCGTCCGCCCGTCGCTGTGATGCCGCCGGGCATCAGCCTGCCCTGTCGGCGCGGAGGATCACGGGAGGTGCGCTGCGGGTCAGTGACGTGGTGGCGCGGTGCTCTGACCGGGCAGGAATCTGGTGGGCAGCACCACCCGGCGACCGGCCGTCCTGCGGGCCGGGTTCAGCAGCATGCGTCCGGCATTGCGGCCCTTGTCCACCACCGGCTGCTCGACCGTGGTCAGGCCGGCGTCGACCGCCGCCTTGATGCCGTCGAAACCGGTGACCGAGACGTCCTCGGGAACCCGCTGGTGCCGCCGGGTGAACTCCTGGACGGCTCCCAGCGCCAACACGTCCGATGTCGCGATCAGGGCGGTGATTCCCGGATCCAGGGCGAGCACCTCGGCCGCTGCCGACCGACCGGCCTCGATGGTGTGCTCGAACCGTTCGACGACCGGGATCCGGTCCCACGCCACCCCGGCCGCGGCGCACGCCTCCCGCAGGCCGGCCAGCCGGTTGCGCTGCACGTGGTACCGCGCGGCGACCTGTCGGTCGATCGGCACCGGACCGTCCAGCTGCGCCCGACCCAGCCGCATGCAGACGACGCCGAGCCGGCGGTGGCCGAGTTCCAGCAGATGCTCGGCGACCTGTCGGATCGCCGCCCTGTCGTCGATGCCGACCGAGTCGGTGCCCGGGATGGTCGGCTGATCGCAGATCACCGCGGGCACCGGCCGGGCCAGCGCGGCGGTCAGATGCGGATCGTCGTCGGGCATGGAGTAGACGACGAACCCGTCGACGGCGGCCCTGGTGACGGCCGCGACGTCCTCGGCGCCGGGATGGGCGGGCACCAGCAGCAGCCCGACCTGCGCCTCGTCGCACTCCAGCGTGAGGCCCTCAAGGAAGGCCACCGCACCGGGGTCGCGGATCGCGTAGGACACCTGCTCGGCGAGCAACAGGCCGACCGCGCCGGCCTTGCGGGTGCGCAGCGAACGAGCCATCGGATCCGGGCCCGGGTAGCCCATCCGACGGGCCGCATCCATCACCCGCGACCGCAGTTGCGGCGAGAGCTGGTCCGGTCGGTTGTAGGCATTGGACACCGTGGTTCTGGACACGCCCAGCTCTGCGGCGAGCGACGCCAGGGTGGCCGGCGGCCTCGTCCGCGGGGGTCGGTCCATCTTCGACACGGTAGCGCGTCCTTGCAGGTGGATCGGCATCCGGGGCGGTACGTGCGGTGACGTGTTCGTGGCCAAGGGCGCGCCCGCGGCCGCCGATTCCACGACCCGAGCCGCCGAACCGCGCTGGGAAAACGTTTTCCGGAACCCTTCCCAAGTGCGGTTCGATCGGCTACTGTCTGCTCTCGACAACCTCGGATGACACGG
>JBIOVW010000892.1:0-2944 GCA_044867945.1 Nakamurella sp.
GACGACCAGGCGTTGGTGCGCGCCGGGTTCGTCGTACTGCTCGAATCGGCGGCCGACGTCGAGGTCGTCGGCAGCGCCGCCGACGGCGCGGCGGCCGTCGAGTTGGTCACGGCGACCCGCCCGGACGTCGTGTTGATGGACATCCGCATGCCCATCATGGATGGGCTCGAAGCCAGCCGCCGGATCCTGGGTGACCCTCGATGTGCCGACGTGCGCATCCTCATCCTGACCACATTCGACCTGGACGAGTACGTGTATGCCGCACTGCACGCCGGCGCGAGTGGGTTTCTCCTCAAGGACACCCCGCCGGCCGATCTGCTCGCCGGCATCCGCCTGGTCGCGGCCGGCGACGCGCTGCTCTCCCCAGCCATCACCCGCCACCTCATCGAGGCGTTCGTCCATCGGCCCACCCCAACCGTGCACCCGGATGCGTCGCGCCTCAACGTCCTCACCGAGCGTGAACGCGACGTCCTCGCCCTGGTGGCGACCGGACTGTCCAACGCCGAAGTCGCCGGCCGGCTGCACATCAGCCCGGCCACCGTCAAAACCCACGTGGCCCGCACCCTCACCAAGCTCGACGCCCGCGACCGGGCCCAGCTCATCGTGATCGCCTACGAAGCCCGGCTGGTCCGACCCGGCGACGCTTGAGCGGGCACGAGCAGGCTCAGGCCATCCATCGGTCAGGAATCGAGAAGCGCCGCGGTTTCGTCGGGCCTAGCCTTCAGACAGCCGGCAACAGCCGAGTGCGACCGCTGAAAGGAGCCCCGAATGCCCGCGAAGAACGCCCAGACACAGTCCGACGGCTTCACCGCGCAGGAGCGCGCGGCGATGAAGGAACGCGCGGCGGAACTGCGCGCCGAGGGCAAGAAGGGCACCAAGAAGGCGGACGATCTGCAAGCGGCACTCGACAGCATCGCGAAGATGGCGCCCGAGGACCGTGCGCTCGCCGAGCGGGTGCACGTCACGGTGACGACGAACGCGCCCGAGCTGTCGCCGAAGACCTGGTACGGGATGCCGGCATACGCGAACGCGGACGACAAGATCGTCGTGTTCTTCCAGAGCGCGGGCAAGTTCAACTACCGGTACTCGACGTTGGGCTTCCAGGAGGCGGCCAACCTCGACGACGGCGACCTGTGGCCGGTGTCGTACGCGCTGCAGGCATGGAGCCCGGTGGTCGAGAAGAAGGTCGTCGAGCTGGTGAAGGCTGCGGTCTCCTGACCGTTGCCGCGACCGCACTGGGGCTCGCCCGGTGACGGCTCGGCAGTAACCCGTCTCGCTGGCGCTTACGGTCGGGTGCGCGGGGCATAAAGGCGGCATGGCACTTCTACCGAAGGCGGCCAGGGCCGGCGCGATCGCCGCCTCCGCCGTGGCGGCGGTCGCGGCACGCGACGTACTGCAGCGCGAACACGCCCTCTTGCGCAACTTTCCGGTGATCGGTCACGCCCGTTACCTGCTGGAGGCGGTCGGTCCCGAGCTGCGCCAGTACGTGGTCGCGGGAAACAACGAGGAGCGCCCGTTCACCCGGGATCAGCGCCGGTGGGTGTACGCCTCGGCCAAGAAGCAGAACAACTACTTCGGGTTCGGCACCGACAACGACACGGAGTTCACCGCCGGCTACCCGGTCATCAACCACCGCAACTTCGGTCGGGCCGTGCCGCCTTCCGCCCCCGCCGCGGGCTACGAGGTCGTCCTGCCGTCGGCGAAGATCCTCGGCGGTCCGCGAGACCGACGGGCAGCATTCCGGCCGAGCTCCGTCGTGAACATCTCGGCGATGAGCTTCGGCTCGCTGTCCGGGGCCGCGGTGCAGGCCCTCAACCGGGCGGCTGCCCTCGCCGGGTGCGTGCAGAACACCGGCGAAGGCGGTCTCTCGCCCTACCACCGCCAAGGCGGGGAGCTGATCTTTCAGATCGGAACGGCATACTTCGGCTGCCGCGACGAGCATGGTCGCTTCGACCTCGACCGCCTGAAGGAGGTGGTCTCCGGTGCCCCCGTCAGGGCTCTTGAGGTCAAGCTCAGCCAAGGCGCGAAACCCGGGCTGGGCGGCCTGTTGCCCGGCGCGAAGGTGTCACCGGAGATCGCGGCGACCCGGGGGATCCCGGTAGGGCAGGACTGCGTCAGCCCGTCGCGGCATGCCGAGTTCTCCGACACCGACAGCATGCTGGACTGGGTGGAGATGCTGGCCGCGGAAACCGGCCTTCCGGTGGGAATCAAGTCCGCCGTCGGTGACCTGACCTTCTGGGAGGAGCTCACCGACCTGATGGCGCGCACCGACCGAGGCGTCGACTTCGTCACCGTGGACGGCGGGGAGGGTGGCACCGGGGCGGCCCCGCTCATCTTCACCGACACGGTCTCGCTGCCGTTCCAGGTCGGGTTCGCTCGGATCTACCGGATGTTCGCGCAGCGCGGCCTGCATGAGCAGGTGACCTTCATCGGAGGTGGCAAGCTCGGCCTGCCCGACAACGCGGTTGTGGCCTTCGCCCTGGGCTGTGACCTGGTCAACGTCGCCCGAGAGGCGATGCTCTCGATCGGCTGCATCCAGGCCCAGCGGTGCCACACCGACACCTGTCCCACTGGCGTGGCGACGCAAAACGCGTGGCTCGCCCGTGGACTGGACCCTGAACTGAAGTCCGTGCGGGCCGCGAACTACATCAAGACCCTGCGCCGTGACCTGATGAAGGTCGCCGAGGCGTGTGGAGTGGAGCACCCGGGCCTGATCAGCACCAGCGCCGTCGAGATCCTCACCGGGCGCACCGCATCGACGCCGCTGCGTGAGGTGTACGACTACGAGCCGCAGTGGGGCATGCCCTCCGAAGCGGACCAGGCCCAGATCCTGCAGGTCATGACGCCGACCGCACCCCAAGGAGCGTCAGCCGCTCCCTCGGCCACCGCTGCAGGCTGAGCGGCGCACCCGGGCACGCGCGCCTTCACGCTGGTGCTCGGCGCA
>JBIOVW010000893.1:0-2067 GCA_044867945.1 Nakamurella sp.
CCCACCGCAACCTGGCGCATTACCTGCAGAGCTGGGCCGTCGACCGGCTGGCGGCGGCCGGCACCGGGGGCGCGCCGGTGTTCTCCTCGGTCGCCTTCGACATGGCGGTCACCGCGCTGTGGGCGCCACTGCTGAGCGGCCAGCGGGTGTACCTGCTGCCCCCGGACCTCGACCTGTCCGCACTGGGCAGGGAACTGGTGGCGGCGGGCCCGTTCTCCTTCGTCAAGCTCACCCCTGGGCAGCTGGAGATCCTTGGTGACCAGCTGTCCGACGCGGACGCCGACGCCCTGGCCGATGTCTACGTCGTCGGCGGCGAGGCGTTCCCGGCCGAGCAGGCTCGCCGCTGGCTGGCCGTGCTCGGGCCGGATCGCCTGGTGAACGAGTACGGGCCGACCGAGGTCACCGTCGCCGACGCGGCGCACTGGGTCGCCGACCTCGGCGCCGGCGCCCGGGTCCCGATCGGGACCGCGTTGCCCGGCACGTCCGCGCAGTTGCTGGACGAGCAGCTGCGGCCGGTGCCGGACGGGGCGGTCGGCGAGTTGTTCGTGGGCGGGGCCGGTGTGGCCGACGGGTACGTCGGGGATCCCGCGCTCACCGCGCAGCGTTTCCTGCCCGACCCGGAGGGTCGACCGGGTTCCCGGATGTACCGCACCGGCGATCTCGCGCGCCGGCTGCCGGACGGTGAGCTAGACGCGTTGGGTCGGGTCGACGAGCAGGTCAAGATCCGCGGCTACCGGGTCGAACCCGAGGAGGTGCGGGCCGTGCTGCTGACCGCGCCGGGCGTCCGGGACGCCGTCGTGGTCGCGGACCGGCAACGGCTGGTCGGATACGTGGTCCCGGCGCGACCGGAGGCGCCGCCGCCGGCCGACGAGCTGATCGAAGCCTGCCGCGATCATCTTCCCGACTACCTGGTGCCGGCCGTTCTGGTGCCGATCGACGCCGTTCCGCTCACCGCGAACGGCAAGCTCGACCGCGGACGGCTACCCGATGCCACCGCCGCCGCGGAATGCGAGCGGCCCCGCACTCCGGTGGAGGAGCGCGTCGCCGCGATCTGGACCGAACTGCTCGGCGTCGAGGTGGGCATGCATGACCGGTTCTTCCAGGTCGGCGGTCACTCGATCCTGGTGCTGCGGCTGGTGGCCCGGATCCAAACCGAGTTCGACGTTGCGCTGGGGGTGTCGGCGGTCTTCGAGCACCCGACCATCGCCGGTCTCGCCGGCGCGATCGAGGCCGCCGTGCTCGCCGACATCGAGGCCATGACCGACGACGAGGTCCGCATCCGGATGAGGGAGTCCGAGGAAGTCGCATGACGATCGAACTGATCGACCCGGCCGCCGCCGGCGAGGAGGATCTGGCCGCCGTCCGGGCCAGGCTGCTGCGGCAGCGGCTGACCGGGCACACCCCCGGCCGAGACGTGGCGGCGCCGGTACCGGCCGCCCCGCCGCGGACCGGGCCGATTCCGCTGTCCGCCGGGCAGCGTCAGATGTGGTTCCTGTCCCGGCTGGAACCGGACAGCTGGGAGTACGCGGCGCCGCTGGTGTTGCGGCTGACCGGGCCCCTGGACGTCGCGCGGCTGCGTGGCGCGATGGACGCCGTCGTCGCCCGCCACGAGATCCTGCGGACCCGGTACCGGATGGTCGGCCGGGAGCCCGAGCAGCTGATCGACCCGGCCGGACCGGTCGAGTTCGAGCTCGTGGACGTTCAGCACGGGGAAGAGGCCCGTGATGTGGCCTTCCGCTTCTGTGGCCGCCCGTTCGACCTGGAACGGCAGTGGCCGCTGCGGGTGCAGTTGGTCACCATTGATCCCGACGACCACCTGCTGACCGTGGTGTTCCACCACATCGCCTGCGACGACTGGTCGGTCCGGCTGTTCCTGACCGACCTGCGCACCGCCTACCTCGGCCGGCCGCAGGCGGACCTGCCGGTGCAATGGGCCGACTACGCGTCGTGGGAGGCCGGTCAGGAGGGGGCGCAGGCCGCACACCTGGACTTCTGGCGGGAGGAGCTGGCGGATGCGGCGCCGCTCGAGCTGCCCACCGATCACCCTCGCCCGGCCGTCCGCGACTG
>JBIOVW010000894.1:0-13644 GCA_044867945.1 Nakamurella sp.
CGTCTCCTGGTCCTGGGCGGGCTGGGTGACGGTGCTTTCCCCTGTCCTGATGGTCTGGCTGCTCATCGCGAAGACCGGCAAGGCGCTGACCGAGCGGCGGATGTCGGCCACCCGCCCCGGATACGCGGCCTACGTGGCCCGCACCTCCGGCTTCCTACCGCGCCCGCCCAGGCGCACCCCGCAGCCCCGCGGAGGGTGACCCTGCGACACGGTCTCCGCGTGGATCGTGCGTCAGCGACTCGGACGGCCGCATCGTAAAAGAATCCTTGCAATGCCCCTTCCCTTTTGCCGGTGGGCGTGTCATTCTTCCGACAAGGACGGAATGGGTACAGGCCCATCCGTCCGAGTTCTACTCTCGAACGACCGCCGGTGTGACCAGTATTGACGCCTCCCGACCCGGCGGAGTTCGATGGCTGTTGGTGATTTCACGCGGAATCGCAGAGCGGCCGGTGGTAATTTCTTGGGTTCGGCGAGCTGCACCGACATGCCGGTGCGACTGGTGATGTGGGCCTGGTCTCGGCCCGTCCGATGCCGATGTGGCGTCGTGCCGATTTGACGGCCGACGCGACGGGTGAATCGCACTGTAATCAATGCTTGCGATTCCCGGCAGGCTTTCGCACGAGCGAACCGCTGAACGCACCGAGCGCCCCCGGCGCGCCCTGCCTACGAGTACGCGGGGAACCTTCGGTCGCTTCACACGACCGGATGTTCCCCAGCCAAACGGCCGCATGTGCTGAACGCACCGAGCCCCTGCGTCGCCCATGCGCGGGAACTTTCGGTCGCGCCACACAGCCGGATCTTCTCCACCCAGGGCGCCGCGCTGAATCAGCATCGGCGTCGAACTGACGACGGTCGGTGGTTTCGGTGACGCCGACGCGAGTCGTCCCGCGAGGCATGCTGTCTCCGGACGCGCGGGCACCCCTGATCCGAGATCGATGCTCGGACCCAGCTTCGGCCGCCGCACCCAGCAAGACCCTGCAGAAGGGAGCTCACAATGATCAAGAACCAGGCCAGGCCCCGGTGGATTGCCTTCGTCGCCGTGACGGCGGTGCTGTCCGGTGTTCCCCCTGGAGCGCGCAGACCGCCACCGACCAATCGGCCGGCATGGGCGCAGCGTCAGCCGATCTCGCCCCCGCCGCCATCCGTCCTCGTCCCCGGTGACCCTTGCCCGTCATCGACTCGCTGGCCCACCTGTTGCTCGCGGAGATGCGCGGATGAGGACGGCACTGAGCAATTCGGTTCCTCGGTGACGGCTCGATCTTCAGCACACCGACCGAGTTGGTCAGATGGGCGGACAACTACCGCACCGGGCAACTCGGTGGTCCGCGGTTGTTGGAGGCGTTGACCGCGGGCGCCGTACCGGACGAGCGGGTGCCGGGCGCACAGTACGGTGGGGGGCTGCACATCACCCCGGACGGTGCGATCGGCCACGGCGGGCACTGGGCCGGCAACATCTCGTTCCTGACAATCAGCCCGGATCGGCGCACCGCCGTCGCCGGGTCCTGCAACGCCGAGGACGGCATCGACTTCGAGAAGGTACTCCCCGGAATTCAGGGGATCTGGTTCGGATGAACTCAGTGCTCCGGATGCAACGGGGAATGGGTGGCGCCGACCTGGTGCAGCAGGTCGTGGATCTCGCTGCTGGCGATGGTCCACCGGCGCTCGCGGCCGGAGCGCTCCGCCCGGACGATGCCCCGTACCCGCAGCGCGGCCAGCGCATGGGAGGTGGCGTTCGCGGTCATCCCGACCGCGTCGGCCAGGTCGGTGACGTTCATCCCGGGCGCGTGGTGCACGGCCAGCAGGATGCGGAGCCTGTTCGGGTCGGAGAGGGCCTGGAAGAGCTCGGCCCAGTCGTCGATCGCCTCCGGATTGGCGGCGCCGAGGGTGTGCGCGATGCCCGCGGTGGCGCCGTCGGGCGATCCGTTCACGAGGTCCAGTGTGTCAGCCCTGCCGGTCCGACGGGACACTCCCCGCTGAACGGTGGGGATTTGTTCGCGATATGGGAACGTCTGAACCGATATCCAGATTTCGGACTACCATCAGCGGTCATCGCGGTCGTGCCCATCCGGGCCAGGGCGCGGCTCCGAATCGACAGCATCACCAGCGCCGAGGAGGCCGGATGCACATCCCCGACGGGTTCATCAACGCCCCGACGTCGATCGTGGGCGGGGTCCTGGCGGCCGGCCTGATCGCAGTGTCGATCAAGAAGGCCGGCGACGCGCTCGACGACCGGCAACTGCCCTTGGCGGGGCTCGTCGCGGCGTTCATCTTTGCCGTGCAGATGCTGAACTTTCCGGTCGCCGGCGGCACCAGCGGACACCTGCTCGGCGGCTGCCTGGCCGCGGTGCTCGTCGGACCCTGGGTGGGCAGCCTCGTCATGACCGTCGTCTTCATCGTGCAGGCGCTGGTCTTCGCCGACGGCGGCCTGACGGCGCTGGGCCTCAACATCATCCTGATGGGCTACACGACCTGTTTCGTGGGCTACGGCCTCTTCCTGCTGCTGCGCAAGGTATTGCCCAGGACGAGAACCGGCGTCGCCCTTTCCGCCGGCGGGGCCGCCTGGTCCGGGGTCGTCGCGGCGTCCGTAATGTTCACCCTGTACTACGCGGTGGGCGGCACCGGCGGGGCAGCGGTCGGCACGGTCGCCGTCGCGGTGATCGGGGTGCACGTGCTGATCGGCATCGGCGAGGCGATCATCACCGGTCTGACCGTCGGCGCGGTGCTGGCCACCCGGCCGGACCTGGTCCACGGCGCGCAGGATCTGCGGCCGACCCTGGTCATGGCCGACGACTTGCGGAACGAGGAGTCCTGATGAATCGGCGATCGACCACCGCGTTCGTCGTCGCTGGTCTTGCCGTCGCGCTGCTCCTCGCGATGGTGGTCAGCCAATGGGCGAGCTCGGAACCCGACGGTCTGGAGCGGGTCGCCATCGACCAGGGATTCGCCGAGAACGCCACCGAGCACGCGACGGCCGGCAGCCCGCTGGCCGACTACGCGGTCAGCGGGGTGGACGACAGCTGGTTGTCCACCGGCCTGTCCGGGGTGATCGGGGTGCTGCTGTGCTTCGCGTTGGCCGCCGGACTGGTCCTCGCGATCAGCCGCAGTCGCCGTCGGTCGACCGCCGACTCGGCTTCGAGACCGGACTGATCCGTGGCCGGCGTGCACGATCACTCGCACGTGCTCTTCGTGCACACCGACTCCGGGGTGCACCGGCTGGCCCCGGAGTGCAAGGTCGTGGCCACGTTGCTGTTCGTGCTGGCAGTGGTCGCGACCCCGCGGGAGGCGTTCTGGGCGTTCGCGCTCGACGCGGTGGTTCTGGTGAGCGTCGCCCTCGCCGCCCGGGTGCCGCTGCGGCGATGGGGCCGCCGCTGCCTGGTCGAGGTGCCCTTCCTCGTCTTCGCGGTGTTCCTGCCGTTCGTCGGCACCGCCCCGTTCGTCGAGGTCGGCCCGCTCACCCTGTCCGAACCGGGCCTGTGGGGCGCCTGGAACATCGCGGTCAAGGGCACCCTCGGGGTCGCCGCGTCGGCGCTGCTCACCGCGACCACGACCGTCCCCGACCTGCTCCGGGCCCTGGAACGGCTGCGGGTGCCCCGGGCACTGGTCGGCATCGCGACGTTCATGGTCCGGTACGGCGAGGTGCTGTCCGCCGACCTCTCCCGGATGCGGATCGCGCGGATCTCCCGCGGTGACGACCCCCGCTGGCTCTGGCAGGTGCGGGCGCTGGCGCGGACCGCCGGCGCGCTGTTCGTCCGGGCCTACGAGCGGGGAGAGCGGGTGTACGTCGCGATGCTGGCCCGTGGTTACGGTCTCGGGGCGACCGGCACCGTGGCGGTGCAGCGGGCGCCGAGACGGTCCTGGGTCCGCGCGCTGACCGTGCCCGCCGCAGCGGGTCTCGTCTGCTTCGCCGCGATCGCAGTGCGATGACGGCCGGCTCCCTACAGGTCCGGGACCTGGCGTTCGCGTATCCGGACGGGCGGCAGGCCCTGTTCGGCGTGAACCTCTCGGTGCGGCCGGGGGAGCGCGTCGCGATTCTCGGCCCGAATGGGGCGGGCAAGACGACCTTCGTGCTGCACCTGAACGGCACGCTGAGCGCCGGCGCGGGCAGCGTCGTCGTGGACGGCCTGACCGTCGGCAAACCGACGCTGCGGGAGGTGCGCCGCCGGGTCGGCATCGTCTTCCAGGACCCCGACGATCAGCTGTTCATGCCGACCGTTCGGGACGACGTCGCGTTCGGTCCGACCAACCTCGGTTACCGCGACGCCGACCTGGCCGAGCGGGTGGATCGGGCGCTTGCCGTCACCGGGATGAGCGGGGCGGCCGACCGCGCTCCCCATCACCTGAGCTTCGGCCAGCGACGGCGGGTCGCCGCCAGCACGGTGCTGTCGATGGATCCGACGATCCTGGTGTTGGACGAGCCGTCGTCCAACCTGGACCCGGTGGCCCGGCGGGAGTTCGCGGAGATCGTGCTGCGGCTCGGGTTGACCACGCTGATCGTCACTCACGACCTGCTCTACGCGCTGCAGCTGTGCCCGCGTTCGGTGATCATGAACGCCGGCCGGATCGTCGCCGACGGCCCCACCTCAGAGATCCTCGCCGACACGGAGTTGCTCGCCGCCAATCGGCTCGAGCTGCCCTACGGGTTTGTGCTGCCCTGATCGCGATCCTTCAGATCGGCAGTCGAAGCATCACGATGTTGTCGCAGATGATCTCTCTGGTCCTCTCCTCGATGCGGTAGGCGCACACCGCTTGCCGGTCGCCGCGGAGCGTCCACGGGATCCGCCCGAACCAGAGGTTGGGAAATCGCGGATCCCGCCGAACTCCCTGATAGGGGTCCTCCAGACGAGAAAGCAACCAGTTGAGCACGACATTTCGGAGTTCGTCGTCCGGCTCGTCGATCTCGATCCACCGGTCCAGCGCTGACTCGACGTTGACCAGCGACCAGGAAATCGGATCAGGCACTGGTCGCTCGCGCTCGCAACCGATCGAGGGAGTCGGGGACGCGAGGATGGGCCTGCCACTGCTCGGCGTCCGCGAGCCAGCCGAGTACTTCGGCATCGACGGACGGAGTTCCGGTCTCGTCGTCGTCGGAATCGGAGTATCGGAAGTAGTCGCGCATCGACTCGTGACTGATTCGGGCGCGGTCGTGGGGTTCCCGTCGTCGGTCGGCTTCGACCCACGGCGACTCCGTGTGTGTCAGGTGCTCGAGATCCATGCCGGTGAGCGAGCCATACCGGCTGACGACGTATCCGATGGTGTTCAGGGCCGCCTCGTCGAGACGGTAGGGGTCGCCCCCTACCGGGCCGCCGGCTTCGTTCTCCTCCCACCACAAGGTGCCGACAACTGGACCCATGTCCCAGGCGGACACTGTCTCGCGGAACATCGGCGAGTCAAAGGTGGCCAGGTGATGCGCCTGGCAGTAATACAGGAGCTTGTGCAGCTTCTTCTTGGGCAGGCCGGGAAGCCGTTTCCGCAGTTCAGCCGCTATGTCATGCGCCGAAACCGTCATGGATCGATCCTATCGTCGCGCGGCGTCCAGCCTCGATCAACACAGGGGACGAACATGTGTCCAGTGTGACACAACCGTCCGACAGCCAGGCCCTGACTGGGCGTGCAGGTTAACCAATGGGTGACGGAACCAGTTGACAACAGGAAGAGACCGGTCACATATCAACTGAAGTTGAGAGTGAACAACGGCGAGAGGGCAGGAGCGCTGCGGGCGCGGCGCCTCGCCGCGGGTTTGACGCAACGGGAGGTTGCCGCTAGGGCGGACATCACCCAACCCAACCTTGCCGCCTACGAGGCCGGACGCCGGGCCTTGTCCGACCAGCTGTACAACCGGATCATCAGGGCGATGCGAACGCGCCCATCCGTCGCGCTGCGCCAGCATGCCGACGAGGTAAAGGCGCTCGCGCGGCGGCACGGAGCGGTGGATGTGAGTGTGTTCGGCTCCGTTGCCCGCGGTGACGACCGGTACGACAGCGACATCGATCTTCTCTTGTCGTTCCGGCCGGGCACCGGGTTGTTCGCCGTGGTTGACCTGACGGAGGAACTGGAGAAGCTGCTCGGCACAGAGGTGGACATCGTCTCGATGGGTGGGTTGACCGAGCGTGACGACCACATCCGTGAGGAGGCGGTCGCGCTGTGACGGGAGGTCCGCCGGCACCCTCGTCGCCAGGAACCAATGACGGCGACGACGAGCGGAACCGGCAGTCTCTGCAGGACATCGCGGACTTCGCTTCCCTGGCGGCGGACCTGGTGAGCCGTGGACGCGAGGCGTACGACCGGGACCGCATGCTCCAGCTCGCCGCCGAAGCTGTCATCACCCGCATCGGGGAGGCCGTTGGAAGGCTCGATCCCGCGTGCGTGAGTCGCCACCCGGACGTGCCGTTCCGCCAGGCCAAAGGCATGCGCAACCTGGTCTCGCACGACAATCACCGGTCCGACCCACACGTCCTCTGGAGCACCCTGGTCGATGACATCCCGCCCTTCTGCGCGCAGGTCAACGGGATCCTTCAGACTTGGCCCCGGTAGTAGGCCCGAATCGGCGTCAGTAGGGCGCCGCGCCCCAGACGTAGACGGTGTCCCCGATCCCGAGCGAGCTGAAGTAGGTCTCCGAAGCGGACCAGGACAGGTGGATGCAGCCGTGCGACTGGTCGTACAGGCTGCCCTGGTGGAAGGCGATGCCGCCGTTGAAGAACACCGAATTCGGCATCGGCGCGTCGTTGAACAGCGACGACTTGTGATCGCGGTCCTTGAAGAACACCGAGAACGTGCCGGCCGGGGTGCGGTAGCCCGCCCGGCCCGAGGTGATCGGCACCGGCCCGTAGGTGATGGTTCCGCCGGACTGCAGCCAGGTCTGGTCGTTGGCCAGGTCGATGCAGGCGTCGGCGGACGCCGGACAGGGGTTGCTCGCCTGCGCTGCGGCGGCTCCCTCGGCGTTGGGGTTGACGATCGGCTCCTTGACGGTGAGCGTCGCGGACGCCGTGTTCGGCTCGAACCGCACGTCGCCGGCATATGTCACCGTGACGGTGTGGTCGCCCGCGGCGACCGCGGACGCGGTGCCGCTGATCACCCCGTTCTCGTTCACCGCGCCGGCTGCAATCTGGTTGCCGTCGACCGAGATGGTGGCGTCCCCGCTCGGGCTCTGCGGGGTTCCGACGATGTCCGTGGTGACGGTGACGTCGGCTCCGGGCGCGGGGTCGTCGGGCCAGGAGATGACGATGTCGACGTTGGTCTGGGTGGTCTGTACGACGAACTCGGCGGTCGATGCCTCGACCGCGGCGTTGCCGTCGTACCGAGCGGTGTAGGTCTTCGGACCCGGGTCGGCGGTGTTGTAGATGTCGAGCACGGCGTGACCGGAGGCGTCGGCGTCACCCTCGGCGACCACGGCCTCGCCGTCGAGCACGGCGACGTGGCCGGACAGGTCCGTGCCGGCGGGGGCACTGCCCGCGGCCACGGTGATGTCGAACGATGCGTTGTCGCCGTAGCGGATCGAGTCCTTGCCGACCCCGGCGGTGACTGTCGACGCCGCCTTGGCGACCGAATGGCCGGCGGTGCCCTGTGCCGCCTTGACCAGCTTCGCATCGGTGGGGGTGAACGCGGCGGTCACCGTGTGCTCGCCGACCGCGAGCCCGGCGGGAAGCGGCACCGACGCGGTGCCCGCTGACACCGACGCCGATCCGGCGGCAGCTCCGTCCACGGTGAACGCGACCGCGCCGGTCACCGCGCGGCCGTCGGCGGCGGTGACCTGGGCGTTTACGGCACCATCTGCCACGTTCACCGCCACGGACGCGGCCGCCGCAACCGGAGCGGCGCTGGTCGAGACGCTGGTCGTGGCGGCGGAGGAACTGGGGGCGGTGGTGCTGGTCGTGGTGGGCAGACCGCTGCCCGAGCCGCAGGCCGTCAGGCCCGCCAGCGTCGCCGCAACCATGGCTGCGGTCACCCTCCGTCGGATTCTGCGCATCGGCAATACCCCCACAAATCTCTGGTTCCATGGTTGCACGGAGCATCGGACTACGAGCGGATTCGTCCGGCGTGCTCAGTCACACGGCGACCGCGGCATTCCCCTCGGCGGCGCGGTCGGTTGCGAGCACGCTACCCGGTGGACCGCGGTCGGGGACCGATCGACACGGAGTGGCCGACCGATCACCGCAGGTCAATGGCGTCGCCCTCGCTCGGCGGGGAGACCAAACTCACGACCTATCTGCGGTTCGCCGCGCGGGTTTCGTCCGCGTGGCCGGCGCACGCACCCGCAGCGGGTGGCAGTCGGGCTGCGTCAACGCGGCGCTGACCCGGGCAAATCGGGCACAGTTTCGCCGGGTTGATCAGCGTGGCGGCAAGGCAGGGCGTCACTCGGCTTCAGCGGACCAGGGGCCTCAGCTCAATGCTTGAGGCCCAGTCGGTCGTGCAGCCGCCGCAGCGGCCCCGGCGCCCACCAGTTCCACTCGCCGAGCAGCGTCATGGTGGCCGGCACGAGCAGGCAACGGACGAGTGTCGCGTCGATCGCCACGGCGACGGCCAGCGCGATGCCGGTCTCCTTGATGACCAGCAGGTCGCCGAGGGCGAACCCGCCGAAGACCAGCACGACGACCAACGCGGCGGAGGTGATGATCCGCCCGGAGCGCTGGAGCCCGACGACCACCGCCTCGTTGTTCGTCATGCCTTTGTCCTTGAACTCCTTGATCCGGCTGAGCAGGAACATCTCGTAGTCCATGGCCAGCCCGAAGCCCAGTGCGATCACCAGGATCGGGATGATCGCCTCGATGCCGCCGACCGAATCGAAGTTCAGGAACGATTCGAACCGGCCGTCCTGGAAGATGAGCACCAGCACGCCCAACGACGCTCCGAGTGACACCACGTTGATCAGCAGGGCCTTGATCGGCACCAGGATCGATCCGGTCAGCAGGAACAGCAGCACGAACGTCGCCCCGATGACCACGGCGATCGCGGCGGGCGCCTGTTCGAGGATGGCGTCGGTGAAGTCCATGAGATGCGCCGTCTGGCCGGTCACCCAGATCGGATAGTCGGGCCGGTTCTCCCGCACCTGGGTGACCACGTTCTTCGCGTCGCTACCGCCGGGGTCCGGGTCGGTCATGAAGACGCTGATGGCCGCGTAGTCCTCGCCCACCGCCCGGGGCGGCGACACCAGTTCCACGCCCGGCATGTCGGAGATTTCCTGGGCCAATTCCGTCATGTTCTCCGGCTCGGTCTGCCCGACCACCTGCACCGCCGGCAGGCCGAACGCCGGGTACTGGTCGGCCAGCGTGTCGAAGAAGACCCGGTCCGGGTGAGCCGGCGGCAATAGCTGCTCGCCGGAGCTGCGCATCTCCAGTCGTAACGCCGGCGCGGCAAGCAGACCGAGGACCGCCAGCACGCCGATCATCACCAACCATGGACGCCGCTGGGTCCACCTGGCCAGCCGGGAGAAGAAGCCCTCCTCCGGGGCAATGTCTCCCAGCTTGTTGGCCAGCTTCTTCAGCACCGGCACCTTGGTCAGCGCGCCGGGCTTGAGCATCCGCGGCCCGGCCAGCGCCAGCATCGCCGGGACCAGCGTCAGCGCCACCAGCAGCGCGACCACCACCACGCTGACCCCGGCCGCGCCGATGGCCCGGAAGATGTCCGCCTGGAACAGCATCAGGCCCGACAGGCTGATCGCCACGGTGATCGCGGAGAACAGGACGGTCCGGCCGGCCGTTCCCATGGTGACGACCAGCGCCTCGGTCCGGGCCGCCCGGGTGGACCGGGTGGTCAGGGTCGCGAACCGCTTGCGCAGCTCCTCCCGGTAACGGGAGACGATCAGCAGGCCGTAGTCGATGCACAGGCCGAGGCCCATCACGGTCACGACGTTGACGACGCTGGCGTCCAGATCGAGAAAGTACGAGAAGGCCAGCAGGGTGGCCAGGGCGCCGCCGATGGACGCCAGCGCGCCCAGGATGGGCATGCCGGCGGCCACGAATCCCCCGAACACCAGCACCATCACGAGCAGGCTGATCGGCAACGCGATCAGTTCGCCCTTGACCAGGTCCTGTTCCACCTGCCCGGTGACCGCCTCGAGCAGCAGGCTGCCGCCGCCGACCTGTGCGGTGGCCCCTGGATAGAGCGCGACGATCTCGTCGCCCAGTTCGGTCAACCGGGCCTGGACCGCGTCGAGGGCGGCCTCCTCGTCGGCCCCGGAAAGATCGGGTTCGAGGGTGACGGAGACCAGGAACCCGTCACCGTTCTGGGCGAGCAGCTGCGCCGCGTCCGGGTTCTGTGTTCCGCCCGGTGCGTTGATCGGTTCTGCGACCGACGCCACTCCGGGAATCTCCAGCAGGTCCTGGTGTGCCCGGCTCACCGGTTCGACCAGACCCGGATCGGTCGGGTCGACACCCTGGACGAGCAGGGTCAGCGACTGCCCGGTCGTGCTGGCCTGCATCAGGATCGCCAGGCCCTCATCCGATTCGCCGGGCACCGTCAGCTGGCCGGAGTGCAGCCGGGCGAACAGACCCTCCCCGAACGCACCGGTCGCCGCGGCGAACGAGGCGAAGGTGATGGCGAACCAGGCCAGGACGATCAATCCTGGATGACGGGCGATGCCTCGTCCCAGCGCTTGCAGCACTCCAAGATCGTTCCCTACGTCCGTGAGTGCCGCGAGAGCGAGGCCTGCCAAGCGAACCAATTCCGCCCCCACCTGGCCCACCCACCCGGTGCCCCGGGTGCACCGGTACCTTGCAGCAGCCCCGAAGCGCGTGGCCACGGTGCACTCGACCAGAAGTTCCCGCATCCGCTCCGAGCGAGGACCCCTCAGCTCGATGTATTCTTCGGGTATGCAGACGAGTATGCGAGTCTCACCGGAGAATCGTGACGCGCTGGCCCGGATCGCGGCTACCGAACTGGGCGGGGTGAGCCTGGACGAGGCATTGCGGGTGGTGTTGTTCGAGCACCTCTCGCGCGCCGCGCTGACTCGGCTGGCGGCGGATCCGGCCGCCGCCGACTGCTACCTGGCCGAGAGCGCGCAGCTGGCCGAGGTCGATGTCGCGGTGCGGGAGTGACCCGCGAAATTGCGCCGTGGGAGGTGTGGTGGGCGGACTTCGACCCGCAGGTCGGGCGGGAACAAGCCGGTCTGCGCCCGGCGATCGTGGTGGGCACTGCCTTCGCCTGCCAACTCCCCAACCAACTGGCGTTCGTCGTGCCCTGCACCACCACCGACCGACAGTTGCCGTTCCACCCGCAGGTCACCTCGCTCGAGCGGCCGACGTTCGCGATGTGTGATCAACTCAAATCGGTCAGCCGTGAGCTTCTGCGCCGCCGCCATTCCATACGGCTGCCACCCGGGGACGTCGACGCCATCAAATTCGTGCTGCGCCAGATGATCGACACGCGCTGACCCAGATTCCGGTGACCGCACCTGATGACCACCTACCTCGAGATGACGGTGTTCGGGGGCCGCGAGATGCCTTGAGGTGCTTGGCCGTCTCATAGTCGGGGCATACGGTCTGAGATATGCCGATGCCCCCGGACCCGGCCGCGGTGGTTCGCCGGTTCAACGATTGCATCACGGCGGCCGATATCGACGGGCTGACTGCCCTGATGACCGCTGATCACACGTTCGTCGACACCGACGGCCAGGTTGTGGCGGGCCGTGACGAATGCCGGGTGGCGTGGCTCGGGTTCTTCGAGCAGTTTCCCGACTATCGAAACGTCTTCACCGTCGTGACGGCCGACGATCAGGTGGTGACCATGGCTGGCTACTCGATCTGCGCGGTGCCGGCCCTGGCCGGGCCGGCGCTGTGGAAGGCCACCGTACGCGGCGGGCGCGTGGCCGGCTGGCGGGTGTACGACGACACCTCCGACAACCGGGCGCTGCTCGGGTTCGGATCCGATCCGTCGGGTCAGCACCCGGATCGACGAGATGCCCGATGACGTTGCCATGCTCCCGTCGTCCTCTTAACCAGTGACGGTGTCAATCGAGGGTCTGGCTGCGAAACCGGGGCCCTCGGCCGCGGCCGGCGAGCCCGCGACCTCGCCACGATCGACCTGTCGGCCGGGTCCCGGCCCGCCCCGGCGGGTCAGGGCGATGTGCCGTCCAGGATCGCGCGGGGCATGCGCTCGACGAACACGGGCACGAAGTCCCGGATCGGTCTGCCGTCGAACGATTGGTGGGCATCGGTGACGGCGGCGCGGATCCGGTCCCGCTGCAGGTCGGGAAACCGGTGCTGGAGCCGTTGGATCACTTCGTCGATTCCTCGGGCTTCGTGCGCCTCTGCGGGCTGGTGAGCCGCCGCCTCGTTCTGCTGCATACGGCATGGTCCTGCATCAATGCCCCGCATCCACATTGACCACCACATAGCTCTTCACGTGCATTCCCGGCCCGCTGTCTTACCCGGACGAGGACGCCGGACAGTGACTTTCGGCTCTACCGCGGATGTCGTGAGCGGGCCAATCTGGCAATTGCGGGGGCTCACCGAGGAGCGCGAGATGACCAGAGATCTGAAGGACCCCCCACACGTGCGTCGCCACGTCGGCTTGTCGATCTTCGCCGCGGTGATCGCGCTGTCTGCGTACCTGGGCTGCGTCGGACTGGCCTCAGGATGGCTGACCTTGGACGACACCGTCGTCGCCCGGCTGCCGTTTGGCAGCCCGGTCGTGGGCGGTCTGGCGCTGGCGCTGGTTGTCGGCGCACCCACCACTTGGTTGGCCTGGCTGGCTTGGCGCGGCGATACGCGCACGGACACCGCCGCCTTCTTGTCCGGCGTCCTGTTGACCGGCTGGATCCTGGTGGAGCTGGCCATTATCCGGGAATTCAGCTTCTTCCATCCGATCTACTTGGCGGTCGGTGTCATTTTGACCTGGGTCGGTCGGCGCGGCGCGGACGAACTTCCCCGGCTATTGCAGCGATGAACTCGTCACGGGCGGTCAACTCGACCACGCTGATGCCGAAGAATTCGGCGAGCTCGGCAGCGGAGTTGGTGTGCGTCGCTTCAGGTCATGGACAGCCGAAATCAACGCAGTCAGGGCGATTCCGACCGTGGCCGGCGATGCCGCGGCCGCACCACGGCCAGCCGAAGGCGCGATGGCAGGATGTCGCACGAGCCGAAGTGAAATCGTCAAGGACAGTCCCTCGGGACCGGTCAGCCGGTCGTCGTGGCCGGCGCGGATGTCCTGTCGGTCGTCGTTGTCGTGGCCGTAGTCGTGGCCGTAGTCGTGGCCGTGGCGGTGGCGGTTGTCGTGGCCGTGGCCGTTGTGGTGGCGGTGGTCGGCGACGAGGTGACCGAGGCCTCGAGCGCGGCGAGCGCCTGCTGGAAGGCGGCAACGGTCGCCGTGTCGACCTCGCCGGTGGGTTCGACCCCCAGCGCGGTCTGCAGGTCCCGCAATGCCTGCGTCAGGGTGTCGGTCCACTGACCGTCGATCGGGCCGTCCCAGAAGCCGGTCAGCGTCAGGATTGTCTGGAGCGCCGCAGTCTGCGTGGCCTCCTGTTGCCCGACGGCGTCCAGCTTGTCCTGCAGGGCACGCGCGGTCGCCTCGTCCACGAAGCCCGTCACCGGGAGCCCACTGTCGGTCTGGAGCTGTTGGACCGCGGCGACGGTCTGGGGACCGTAGACACCATCGATCGGACCCGGGTCGTAGCCGGCCCGCTGCAGGTCGGTCTGGAGCGCCGCGGTGTAG
>JBIOVW010000895.1:0-7168 GCA_044867945.1 Nakamurella sp.
CCGACTCCTCTTCACCGGAATCCACGCAGCGTCCCTGCATGTCCCATTCCTCGCCCTGCCGGGGGCGATTGCGCTTGGCCTCCTGCCACTCGGCCGACTGGCGCAACGCGGCCGCCTGCACACCGAGTCGCTCGGTGGGAGTCAGCGCGGCCAGGTCCACCGTCGACAGGTCGGTGGTGGAACGCGGTGGCTCGTCCGACTCGTCGCCGACCAGGATCGCGACGTTCGGACCGAAGCGGTGCGCCACCCGGGCACCGGGGACTTCCGCCGCGAGTCGGGCGCCCGAGAGCGCGGCCTCCGTGGCAGCCTCGCCGACGACCACGACCTCGGCGAAGGGTACATCGTTCGACATCTTCACAACTTTCTGCTGGGTCTGACGCCGAGTCCGGACCATCCGGCGTCGCACGATTGACCCATCAAGTGCACGCCCAGGCACCCGGCATCCACATCCGTGACCGGTACGTAGTTTGCTGCCGGGCGCCACCCACATCGGCCCCGGCGCCACGCAGATCGGCCGGTCCCCGTATCAGGCCGCCCAGCACCCGCATCGATAGTCGATCGGCTCCGGGCGGCGTGCGCGCAGGCACGGTGTTACACCTGTGCGCATGGCCGGAGTCTGGATCAACCTGCTCGTGGTTCTGCTTCTGTTGATCATCGGCGGGCTGTTCACCGCGACCGAGCTCGCTCTGGTCTCGCTGCGCCGCGGCGAGCTGGACGAGCTTCGCGCACGCGGCGGGCGCGGCGCCCGGGTGGCCCTGCTGGCGGGGCAACCGACCCGGTTCCTGGGGGCGGTACAGATCGGGTCGATCGTGGCCGGTTTCTTCGCCGCCGCCTACGCCACTGCTGCGCTGGCCGAGCCGCTGGGCGACGCGATGGGCCGATGGGGGCTCGGCGACGACGGGGGCGAGACCCTGGCCGTCGTCATCGTCACCCTGGCCACCACGTTCCTGGCACTGATCCTCGCCGAGCTGACGCCGCGTCGCTACGCGATGCAGCGGCCGATGCGGGTCGCCGCCCTGCTCGGCCCGTTGCTGGACCGGCTGGCGTCGCTGTTCCGTCCGGTGATCTGGGTGCTGGAGAAATGCACCAACGGGGTGCTGCGGCTGCTGGGGGTGAAACCCGGGGAATCGCGCCCCGAGATGAGCGTCGAAGAGGTCCGCGAGCTGGTGCTCGCGCACGAGGACGTGCCCGAGCAGGAGAAGGGAATCATCCGGCAGGTGTTCGCGGCCGGCGACCGGACCATCCGGCAGGCCATGGTCCCGCGGGCAAACGTCGACTTCCTGGCCGGTGCCACCACGGTCGAACAGGCCCGGCGGGCCGCGTGGGAGCACACGCACAGCCGCTACCCGGTGCTGGACGCCGACACCGGCCGGGTGACCGGCTTCCTGCACGTCCGCGACCTGTTCGCGCCGGGCCTGGATCCGGCCGCGCCGATCCGCGAGCTGGTGCGGACCATCACCGCCTACCCCCCGAACAAGAAGCTGCTCGCGGTGCTCGGCGAGATGCAGTCGGGCACCGGGCAGATGGCCGCGGTCGTGGACGAGTACGGATCGTTGATGGGAATGGTGACGTTGGAGGACGTCGTCGAGGAACTGGTCGGCGAAATGTACGACGAGTACGACAGGGTGCCGCAGGACCGTTCCGACCAGGACGGGTCGATCTACGACGGGTTGACCGGGGTCATCGACTTCGCTCGACGCGCCGGGTTCGAATTGCCGCCGGGCCGCTACGATACCCTCGGTGGATTCATGGTCGCTTCGCTCGACCGCACGGTGCACGTAGGCGACTGGGTCGATATCTCCGGCCATCGTTTGACCGTCGCTTCGGTGGACGGATGGCGGGTCCAGCAGGTCCGGGTCGAGCCGGTGCCGGAGTGATCGAATCCCTGTCGATTGGGGGCATGGGATGGCTACCGGCTCCAGAGGCATTCCGCAGAACAAGAGCGCCGTCGCCGGGCGACATGCGGACCGCGGCGGCATCGTCGAGACCGTCGACACACCGGCACCGGCGCAGGTGTCTGCCGTTGCGGGTTTACTCCTCGGCACCGACGCCACGGCAATGCCGGCGACCGGCCGCCCTCCCTTCGCCGCGATTCTGCGCCGCAACTCGGAATCCGCAAAGCTGCTGACCCACATGGCCACGCCCAAGGCGTTCGACGGGCCCGATGTCCAGCTGCGGGATCAGATCGTCGCCAAGCTGGATGCCCAGCTGGAGAATCTTCCGCTCTTGAAGTCGAAGGCGGTGGTCTATCTGGGCTCGGTGGTCCTGGAGAACCTCCCCGTCGGCGAAGTGGATTTCCCCGAATGGAGCGGGAGTCGGGACACGAAGGAGACTGATTCCTCGATACCTCCCTCATTCAGTGCAGTGGCGGCGACCAAGGCCGCGGGCGTCGGGAAGGAGCTGGCTTCTTACACCCTCAAGGTGATGGACGCGGCCGGCCAACTCGACTACCTGCGCAAGAGTGGGTTCGTCGGCGAGGAATGGTCCATTGTCGTCGAGATGCACTACTATCGCGACCGGCCCAGGGATAACCCGAACATGCACAAGGACACCATCGGCCAGACCTTGTTCGTGAACCTCGATTACATCAACACCGAACCGGACGCCGGCCCGGAGTACATCGTGAACCCGCCGCCGATCGCCGCCCACGAACATAAGATCGCGCAGACCCTGCCGGACGAGTTCCTCAAGGATCTCAAGAAGGCCCGCAAGACACTCGACCCTGCCTCGGCCATCGACTTCGTGGAACTGCAGCCGAACCAGGTCGTCGCATTCGTCGACGAGCTCATTCACCACTCCACGCCCCTGGTCGAGCATAGGGAGATCAAGGACAAGGAGTTGAAGGAGTTTCTGAAGCAGGACGTTGATTTCAGTGATCTCTACCCCGCCGCGGTCGGCCTCGACGAGAAGCGCACGACCGAAGGTCTCGATGCGGACTTTTTCACGACCTTCAAGCTGCGGACCCAGGCGACCGACGAGGCCGCACGCAGGTGGGAAGCCCTGCTGACCCTGTGCGCGAAAGGCAAAGGAATTCGTCGGCCCGACCTGGTAGGCGCAGGAATGACCGACGAACAGGTCGATCGGCTGCTCGCAGGACACGGGTCGGTGTTCCGGACGGTCCACATCGACACTCGGGCACTCACCGACAAGCAGACCAAGATCCCGCTGACCGAGACGGGGTCGCAGGACCCCATCACGTTGAAACGCAGGATGAGCTACCTGGGCCAAATGCCGGGAATTTCGAAGGACTCCGAGAAGAAGCGGGCCTTCCTGCGCACCTGGGTTCGGGCGGTCAAGGCGGACAACCTGGTCGTCAAGGACCTGTGACGCTTCCGGCGACGCGAGCCGGGTTGTTCAGCGCGGCTCGAGCACCTCTCGACCGCCGAGCCCGGCCTGTAGCGCCTTCGGCACCCGCACCGACCCGTCCGCCTGCTGGTGGTTCTCCAGGATCGCCACCAACCACCGGGTGGTGGCCAGGGTGCCGTTCAGGGTGGCCACGACCTGGGGTTTGCCGTCGTGGTCCCGGTAGCGCATGCCCAGGCGGCGCGCTTGGAACGTCGTGCAGTTCGACGTCGACGTCAGCTCCCGGTACACCCCCTGGGTGGGTACCCACGCCTCGCAGTCGAACTTGCGCGCCGCCGACGATCCCAGGTCGCCGGCGGCGGTGTCGATCACCCGATACGGCAGTTCCATGTGCGCCAGCATCTGTTCTTCGAAAGCGAGCAGCCGCTCGTGCTCGTCGGCGGCCTCCTCGGGCCGGCAGAACACGAACATCTCGACCTTGTCGAACTGGTGCACCCGGAGGATGCCCCGGGTGTCCTTCCCGTACGACCCGGCCTCACGCCGGAAGCAGGACGACCAGCCGGCGTATCGCAATGGGCCCGCGGACAGGTCCAGGATCTCGCCGGAATGGTAAGCGGCCAGCGGCACCTCCGCGGTGCCGACCAGATAGAGGTCGTCGGCCTCCAGCCGGTACACCTCGGCGGCGTGGGCACCGAGGAATCCGGTGCCCTCCATGGCCTCCGGCTTGACCAGGACCGGCGGGATCATCGGGACGAACCCCTCGCCGATGGCGGTGCCGACCGCCAGGTTGAGCAGCGCCCACTGCAGCTGGGCGCCGACGCCGCGCAGGAAGTAGAAGCGGGCCCCGGACACCTTGGCCCCGCGCTCGATGTCGATGGCGCCGAGCCGCTCACCCAGCTCGACGTGGTCGCGTGCGGTGAAGTCGAAGGCGGTCGGCTCCCCGACCTCCTTGATCACCAGGTAGTCCTGCTCGCCGCCGGGTGGCGCACCCTCGATGATGTTCGGCACGGCCATGTGCGCGGCGGTCAGCGTGGTGTTGGCCGCGTGTTCGGCGGCCTCCGCCTCCCTGACCTCGGCGGCCATCTGCTTGCCGCGGTCCAGCAGCGCCGGACGCTCGTCCTTGGCCGCCTTGCCGATGGTCCGGCCGATCGCCTTCTGCTCCGCGCGCAGCGAGTCGGCCCTGGCCACCGCCGCGCGTCGGGCCGCGTCGGCCTCGAGCAACCGGTCGACCGCCCCGGAATCCTCACCACGAGCATGCTGGGAGGCGCGGACACGATCGGGGTCGTCACGAACGATGCGCAGGTCGATCACCCGGGAAGGGTAGCCCTCGGGTCCGGCCGTGGGTGCGGGCGTCTGGACAATGGTCGAGTGGCCGTGCAGATGTCGAAGGACGAGTTCGAGGACCTGGTCGCCGAGGCCCTCGACCTCATTCCGCCGGAGTTCACCCGGGCGATGGACAACGTCGTCATCCTGGTCGAGGATCGCCATCCCACCCAGCATCTCTACGGGCTGTACCACGGCGTTGCGCTGACCTCGCGCACTTCGCACTACTCCGGGCACCTGCCCGACACCATCACCATCTACCGGCTGCCCATCCTGGCCCACGCCCACGACGTGCAGGAGGCCCGCGAGCAGGTCGCCACCACGGTGATCCACGAGATCGCCCACCACTTCGGCATTGACGACGACCGGTTGGACGAGCTCGGCTGGGCGTGATTCGTCCGGCGACTGTCCGTCACCGACCGTAGGCTCAGCCCGATCGTCGAACGAACGCGCCGGAGGAGTCAGCCATGCCCACCATCGCCGTTGTCGGTGAAGTCGTCGCGGACGCCGTGCTCCCACCGGACGGAATCTCCGGCGGCGCCGCCCACCTCACCGTGCATCCCGGGGGCGGCCCGGCGAACACCGCGGTCGCCCTGTCCCGGCTGGGATCCACCGCCCGGTTCGCCGGACGGCTGTCCGGTGGGGCACTCGGCGCGCTGTGTCGCGCCAAGCTCGAGGAGTCCCGCGTCGACCTGAGCGCGTCCGAGAGCGCGGTCGAACCGGCCACGCTGGCCATCGCCCGGCTTGATCCATCGGGAGCCGCGTCGTACGAGTTCTACACCGACGGCACCGCCGACTGGGCGTGGACCGACGCGTCGCTGGCCAAGCTGATCGACGGGCCGTTCGGCAACCACCCGGCGCCGGTGGCGATCCACACCGGAACCCTGGCACTGGCCCTGCAGCCGTCCGGGCAGGTCATCGAGAATCTGCTGGCCCGGGCGCGGCCCCTGATGACCGTGTCAATCGACCCGAACCTGCGCCCGCTGCTGGTACCCGTGGCCTCGTACCGGCTCTGGATCGACCGGTGGGCCGGCCTGGCCGACATCGTCCGGCTCTCCGAGGACGACCTCGATCTGCTATGGCCGGGCTGGACCCCGGAGCAGGCGGCGGTGCACCTGCACGCCTGCGGGGTGCCGCTGGCCGTGGTCAGCCTCGGCGGCGACGGCGCGTTCGCCTCCCTCCGCGGCGAGCACGTGCGGGTGCCGATCGCCCCGACCACCCTGGTGGACACGGTCGGCGCCGGGGACTCTTTCCACGGCGGGCTCCTGCACTACCTTGCCGAGACCGGATACCTGGGCGGCCGATTGGAGACGGTGACCGTCGCCGGATTGATCGACGCACTGAACTTCGCCTCCCGGGTGTCGGCGATCACCTGTTCCCGGGCCGGGGCGAACCCGCCCTGGGCCGCCGAACTCGAGGTCCAGCCCGGATTGGTCTGACTCACGCGGCGGCAGCGGGCGAGTCGGGAGGGCGCGAATGGCCATCGGTTGGAAACCCGTCGGGATCGACAGGCCGCTACCCCTCGGCACCCCGGTCCGGCCGGATGAACGGCTGTCCTGGCCGAAGACGATCGGGGTGGGCGCGCAGCACGTGGTCGCCATGTTCGGGGCGACGTTCGTGTTCCCGATCATCATGGGCCTGGACCCGAACCTGGCGATCATGATGTCCGGGGTCTGCACGATCCTGTTCCTGCTGATCGTGTCCGGGAAGGTGCCGTCCTACCTGGGCACCTCGGCCAGCTTCGTCGGCGCTGTGGTGGCCATCCGTGCGTCCGGCGGGACCTCCGCATCGGTGACCGGTGCGATTCTGGTGGCCGGCGTGACCCTGGCGATCGTCGGCATCATCGTGCACCTCGTCGGGGGGCAGGTGGTGCGAAAGGTGCTGCCGCCGGTGGTCAGCGGCGCCGTCGTGATGCTCATCGGGTTCAATCTCGCGCCGGTGGTCGCCGGCGTCTACTGGCCGCAGGACCCTGGCGTTGCGCTGACCGTCATGGCGTTCACCATCCTGGCCGCGGTCGCCTTCCGCGGCTTCTTCTCCCGCATCGCGGTGTTCCTGGCGCTGATCTTCGGGTTCCTGCTGTCCTGGGCCCTGGACGCGATCCTGGGCCCGATCACGTCGGCGACCGCGACCGGCGAGGTGACCACGCACATGCGGGTGGACATGTCCGGCGTGCAGGACGCGTCCTGGTTCGGCCTGCCGACCCTGCACGCGCCGGAGTTCGGGCTGCAGTTCATCCTGCTCGCCCTGCCCGGGGTGATCGCGCTGATCGCCGAAAACACCGGACACGTGCGAGCCGTCTCGGAGATGACCGGCCAGGACCTGGACCCATACCTGGGCCGGGCGCTGTTCGCCGACGGGTTCGGCACCGCGCTGTCCTCCGCCGTCGGCGGGTCTCCCACCACCACCTACGCGGAGAACATCGGGGTGATGGCGGCCACCCGGGTCTACTCGGTGGCGGCCTACTACGTCGCCGCCGTCATCGCGATCCTGATGGGCCTCTCGCCGAAGTTCGGCGCCGTCATCGAGGCGACCCCCGGCGGGG
>JBIOVW010000896.1:0-3623 GCA_044867945.1 Nakamurella sp.
AGGAGGTACCCGTGGCCCGCTACCTTGTAATTGCCCACGAGACCGTCACCAATCCGGTGCTGACTGAACGGCTCCAAGAAATCCAAGAGCAAGACCCCGCCGCCGAGTTCACACTCCTGGTTCCCGCGACCCCGGTCCGGCACCTGCTGTTCCTGCACGGCAACGAGCACGACGCCGCAGCCGTTGCGAACAAGCTGACCGTCAAGGCGCAGAAGATGTTCACCAAGAAACACATTAACCTGGTCGACGCACGCGTTGGTTCCGAGACTCCCATCGACGCGATCGGCGATGAGGTCGCCGCGAATCCCGGCTACGCGGGATTCGTGATCTCGACCCTTCCGCAGGAAACTTCTCGATGGCTTCGGATGGACCTCCCGGCTGCGGTCGAGAAGGCGTATAAGCTGCCGGTCCACCATGTCAGGGCAGCGCCGGACTGGACTGCCAACAACATGCCCTGAATCGACCGCGGCTATCAGCGCTGTCTCCGCGCCCCGCGCCCACACCATGCACGTTGTGTACGGACGGACCGTAGCCCCACCGCGCATGGCAGGTGTTGGAGGGCGCGGTTGCCACAACCGCGGTGGCACAGAGCTGCCCCGATGGGGTGTCGTCTGCCATGGGTAATTCGAACATTCACGATCCAAGCGGGTGGTGCGTAAGCAGGTCATCGGTGGAGCCGCGTCCAAGGAGCAGACCGGGCCGTTCGGCACTGGGCCCGCGAGAACGGTTTGCCGGTGTCGGAGAGAGGTCGGATCCCGGCCAACGTCTGCGAGGCCTTCGAAGCCGCCCACCGAGTTCGCCGACCGCACCACTGCGGTCGGCTCGGTGCCCGGCCGGCAGTGATCCGGGCCGGGGGCGGATCTTCTGATCCGCATTGCCCGCGGTGGGGGCTCCGACCGGGCCGGGGCCGGTCAGGCCTCCACGCAAATTGATGCCCTGAACGTTGGCTCGGTCACCATCCCGGAGCTCGCCGGCCGGTGGCCAGCGCGCCGAACGCTGGTTTGTCCGCTGGTGCCCGCGGTGGTGGCGGGGCCGCCGAGCTGGACCCCGATGTGGGTCGGCGGCCGCCCGTTGGGCGTTGGGTCGCACCGAATCGCGGATCGGGGTGCAGCCTGGGTGGACCCCGCCTGGTCTCATGGCCCGCGTGGCCTATACCGGCGGGAACGCGTGGATCCTCTCGGAGGTCTGGGGCAGCGAACTCGGGATGCGCGAATGGCTGGAGTCCACTATCCTGCCCGCCGTCTGGGCAACCGTGCACGGCCGGAGCGACGAGGAGCCAACCGGACGCCCAGCGGGAACCTCCGACACCCGAGCCCGGCCGACCGACCGACAGGTCCTACCGCGACGAGTGGGAACTGCTCAGTGGCGCGTCAATCTGCCAGCCGGATCCAGACGAATGCCGCGAAGAGGAAAAAGATGATGCCGCCGATGATCAAGAACCCCGCCCACGAGAAAGCTGTTCCGATCAGGAAGCTGACGATCACCCCGACGACTAGCAGCAGCAGACCGAACCCGACGCACAACCAGGTGGCCAGCCGACGACGTGAGGTCGGCTTGGGCGTCGACCCGGCGCCGCTCGAAGCAGTCACCGGCAACCACCCGGCCCCAGCTGGGCATGGACTGGTGTCGTCATCTCTGTTCCTTCCAACGACGCAATGGCTGCTGGCGCATCCTATTCGATTCGAATGAACCGCCCACCATGGGCCAGTTTTCACGCCTCCGGCCATCGCCCGTTCAACTCATGTCCGACCCGCACCACACCAGCTAGCGGGAGTTTCCTACTAAGTTGATCACGAGGGATGTTCTTGCAGGTCACGGGCGGTGTGAGCGCGGTTCGGGTGTATAACCTAAGTCGGGTTCGGTGCCCATCGGTGGAGGTCGAACAGCTCGTGCAGGGCTTGCTGGTCGGTGGTCATGTCGGTGGTGATGCGGCGGGCTTTGGGTCGTCCGCCGGTGGAGGGGTAGATCAGCACGGTTTCCCCGATGCCGTTCAGTGTGTCCAGCAGGGCCTTGACGGACAGGTCGTGGGTGGCGCGGTGGGCCTTGAGGCGCATCAGGTGGCCAGTTGCAGGGCCAGCACGCAGGTGAAGGTGTGCACGGCGATGTTGTGGTCGGTCCAGTGGTACATCGGGGAGAACGACACCTCGTGCGAGTCCTTGAGTTGCCGGAAGCCGAATTCGATCTCTGATTGCGAGCGGTAGCCGCCCACGACGTCGGCGACGACCCAGTGGTCGTCGTGGTCGCTGATCAGGATCCGTTTGCCGAACACCCTGATCTCCAACGCTTGTCGGTTCGCTGTGTTGATGTTCCAGGTGAGCCGGTGATCGGCCGGCGTGTCGCCGGTCAAGGGTCCAGTCGATGAGCGCGTGGTGTCCTGCGCCGGACCCTGGAGAAGGACGAGGTCCTGACCGGCACCGAGATCGCCACGTACCTCATGCGGTATTGGATTACCCGCGCGACACGCGTGGCCCCGAAGAACACCCGCTCTCCCACCTGCTCCCGCAGTCCGCCATCGTCCACGGCGCGGTCCCCAGACCGGCTGTTCCAGCGCGCGCAAGTCGGCGGAGTCGTCGACCGGTTCATCTTGTGGAGGATTTCGTCCCGCATAGGGATGCGGTGCGCGGGCCCTTACGCCGACTGCCGGATAACAAGCGTGGGCGGGAAGACGATTGATCGGTGGTGGTGGGTGTCCTTATCTGCGATTTCGTCGAGCAGTAGCCGCACGGCCGCTTGGCCCATCTCGTCCCGGGGTTGTCGGATGGTCGTCAGTGGTGTCGTGCCGGCCGCTCCATAGGAGATGTCGTCGTAGCCGATGAGGGCGATGTCCTCGGGTACGCGGATGTTGGCTCCTGCCAGGGATTGCAGGACTCGACGCGCAGGGGCGCGTGGTCGCCTTCATCGGCCGCGCGCACCCCACCGCCGACCCGACCGTCCCGAAGTACCTCAACTCGCCCGGCACGGTGCTGTTCCGCAAGTCCGACCTGCCCTACGGGCTGAACCCGGAAGCGATCGGCCGGCTGCGGGCCGGCGCGGACCTGGCCATCGTGGAAGGCCCACTCGACGCCCGCGCCGTCCAAGCGGCCGCCCGGCACGTCGGCAACGACCTCGTCGTCGTCGCCCCGCTCGGCACCGCCCTGACCGCAAGCCAACTGACAAACCTCAATCAGATCGCACCGCTGGCCCAGCGGCACGTGCTCGTCGCCTTCGACCCCGACCCCGCCGGGCAACGCGCCGCAGTACCCGCCTACCCGCTGCTGATCAACGCCGGCGTCACGGCACCGCGCATCCCACGGCTACCGTCGGGTCTGGACGCCGCCGACCTGCTCGCCCGCGACGGCGTCGACGCGCTGGTTCACGCACTTGATCAGCGGCGGCCGCTCGTCGACATCGTCATCGACCAGCTCGCGGCCGACTGCCGACCCGACGCGTCGGCCTGGACCCGGGTGCAAACGCTGGACGCGATCGCTCCCGTCGTCGGCGCGATGCCGTCGGCGCAACGGGCCCGCCAAGCCGCCCGAATTGCCCGCATCACCGGCCTCGACCCGTTCACCATGCTGGACACCATCCAGCGCCACGTCCCGTACGAACCCACTCCACGGGGGCCGCTAGGGCTGCCCACCCAC
>JBIOVW010000897.1:0-4592 GCA_044867945.1 Nakamurella sp.
AGACACACGCCACGCCCGACTTTCTCCGCCTCACGAAGAAGGTCGTCGCGGACTACGACTCGGAAACAAAGATCCACGTGATCCTCGACAACGCTTCGGTGCATCTGTCCGATGACGCTAATAAGTGGCTCGCGCAACAGAAGGGGCGGGTGGTCTTCCATTTCACGCCGACGGGCGCTTCGTGGATGAACCAGATCGTGCGACTCGAGGTCGCACGAGTACAGCGGTACTCGCTGAAGGAGGTCGGCTGATGTCGATGGTGTAGTGCCAGGTCCAGTGCGCAGGGACCGTCCCCGCCTCGGCGTGCGTCGTGGGTAACCGCGGGGTGCGAAGCCCGGGGTGAAAGGCCCAAGGGTTCCCGTTCCATCCGGGGGCTACAGGCTGGGGAAGACCGGACGGGTGAATCGCGTGAAGCCTCGTTGACGCCTCGTCATTATCACTTCCGCCGATGGGATGTTACAGCGGGAGATAGGGGCCGGCCGCTGTGAGGCGGCGGGTGCCGCCCGGGGGGATTTGGCCGGGCGGGAGCGCACCACCGTCCCCGGGGTACAGAGGACACCCACCCCGGTCGTATCTGTCTCGTGCGGAACGTGACAATCCCGTCGCGGCCCAGACGACAAGTTTGTCGTCTGGTGGGCTGACCGTGAGGAAGGCTGATCCCGTGGCGGGGGCAGGACGACCCGAGAAGCGAATGCCGGTGGCCGAAAGGCAACGGGAAACCGGGAACAAGCGATGCTGGCTCCTCCGCCGGCGGTTCCCGCATAACCGGCCGGATACGGGCCCGATGCCCGGACCTGAAAGGGTGCTGACGCGGGTCGGGTGAGCCTGCGGGGACTCGATGATCGAGGACGCCGGAACCGAAGGGGCAAGTGGGACGCCACCACCGTGCTGGGCACCACCGTGCTGGACACGAGCGGGGTCGCGGCCGCGGCGGTGGTGAACGGACCCGAGGACGAACCCCTCGACTGGGACGCCGTGTCGTGGCGTCGGGCCGAGGAGAACGTACGGCGGCTGCGGCAACGGATCTTCGCGGCGTCGCGAGCGGGGGACCTCAAGCGGGTCCGCAGCTTGCAGAAGTTGATGCTCCGCTCCCGCGGCAACGCGCTGGTCGCGGTGCGGCGGGTGACCGAGCTCAACGCTGGCCGCAAGACGGCCGGGGTGGACGGCACGGTGGTGGTCTCACCGGAGCAGAAGGCCGAGTTGGTCGACTGGCTCCAGCACCGGACGCGATCGTGGTCACCCCGCCCGGTCAAGCGGGTGTATGTGCCCAAGAGCAACGGGCGCCGCCGCCCGCTGGGGATTCCGACGAGGGTCGCATACCGCGCGGTCCCGCAAGCCTGTTGAGGTTTCGGAATCCTTTGTCACGGTGACGCACCCGTTTCACCCGCTGGCGGGTCGGCGTCTGCGGGTGTGGTTCGAGCGGAAGCTGGCCGACGGTGTGGCGCTGAGTTGCGAGGGCGGCCCGTTGGGGTCGTTGATGCTGCCGTTGAGCTGGACCGACCGTGCTCCGGTGAGCGCGGCCGCGCCGCTGACCTACGAGGTCCTGGTTGATCTGGCCGAGGTGGTCTCGGCGGTCCAGACGCGACACGGGCGGTGATGTCGTTGACCGCCATCGTTGTGGGGTGGAGAGTCTTGTGTGGTGATCACGCACAAGAACCGTTGGAGTCGGTGGAGCACGGCCGAGCTGCGCGCCCGCCGCGGCGAGCTGCTGGCCGGGTTGCCGCGGGCGGAGCGGCTGTTGCCGGGCGCGCTGATCGAGCAGCACCGCAGTTGCGGGAAGGAGGGATGCCGGTGCACGCGGGGCGAGCCGCACGGGCCGTATGTGTATCTGCAGGTCGCCGGGCGTTTGCTGTATGTGCCCTCGGCGCTGGTGGACATGGTCCGCTCGGATGTGGAGATCTCGCAGCGGCTGCGCGAGGCGCTGGCGGAGATTTCGGCGATCAACGTGGAGTTGCTGGCCCGGCGAGAGCTGGGGTAGCCGATGACCACCGCCTGTGCACCGGCACCGCCCAGCGCGGTCACCGGGGTGTGGGCGGAGATGGTCGCGTCGCTGGCCAACATGCTCGAGTCGGCCCTGACCGGCAGCGAGGCCGACAACGGGCCAGGCAGCGGGGCCGTGACCGGCGTCGAGACGACCGTCAGCGACGGCCCGGTATGCGACGGCCCGGTATGCGACGGCCCGGAAGGGGTGGTTGCCGGTGATCCGGGGCGAGTCGAAGGTGACCGGGGGACATCGCGCGCGGGCGGCGATCGTCTATGTTCGCCAGTCGACGCTGATGCAGGTCCGCGAGCACACCGAGTCGACGATGCGGCAGTACGACCTGGCCGGGCAGGCGGCCCGGCTCGGCTGGGCCGCCGCCGATATCGAGGTGATCGACGCCGATCTGGGGCTGTCGGGCCGGTCGGCCACGCATCGCGACGGGTTCAAGCACCTGGTCGCCCGGGTCTGTCTGGGCGAGGTGGGTGCGGTGTTCGGGCTGGAGGTCTCCCGGCTAGCGCGGTCCAACGCGGACCTGGCCCGCCTGCTGGAACTGGCCCGCCTGACCGACACCCTGGTGATCGACAACGACGGGGTCTATGACCTGGCCGACATCAACGACCGCCTGCTGCTGGGCATGAAGGGCCAGATGTCGGAGGCCGAGCTACACTGGTTGACCAGCCGGCTGCAGGAGTCCAAACGGGCCGCCGCGGCCCGCGGCGAGCTGCGGGTGCCGCTGCCGGTCGGGTTCGTCTACGCCGACGACGGCCAGGTCGTCATCGACCCCGACGCCGAGGTCGCCGCCGCGATCAGCGATGTGTTCGCCGCGTTCGCCCAGACCGGCTCCGCCTACGGCGTGGCCGGCGCGTTCGCCGGACGCCGATTCCCGCGCCGCGCCTACGGCGGGGCGTGGGCTGGGCAGCTGCGCTGGGGTCGACTCACCCATGCCCGCGCGGCCGGGATCCTGCGCAATCCGGTCTATGCCGGGGCATACGTGTTCGGCCGGCGTCGCACCCGCCAGGTCGTGCACCCGGACGGCTCGGTGCACTCCTCGACCACCGAGCTGCCCCGCGACCAGTGGGAAGTGCTCATCCCCGACCATCATCGCGGCTACATCAGCTTCACCCAGTACCTGGCCAATGAGGCCAAACTGGCCGCCAACCGCACCAACGCCGGGGCCCGCCCGCCGCGGGAAGGCACCGCGCTGTGTCAGGGCATCGTGTTCTGCGGCGCGTGCGGCCGCAGCATGCAGGTCCGCTACCAGGACACCTACCCGCGGTATGAGTGCAGCCACTCCCGCGCCGATCACGTCGCCACACCCCGCTGCGGGTCGGTGCGCGCCGACACCATCGACGTCGTGGTCGTCGACGCGCTGCTGGCCGCGGTCGAGCCCGACCAGCTCGCGTTGGCGTTGGCCGCGGCCGACGAGGTCACCGCCCGCCGCTGCCGTTCGGTGCGAGCCGCCGAGCTCGCGGTCGAACGCGCCCACTACGCCGCCCAGCGCGCCGAGCGGGCCTTCCTGGCCTGCGAACCGGAGAACCGGCTGGTCGCGCGCAGCCTGGAGACCCGGTGGGAGACCGCGCTGGCCGAGCTGGCCGAGGCCAACGCCGGCCTGGTCGCGCAGTCCCAAGCCCAGCCGGAGCTACCCAGCCCCGAACAGCTGGCCGCGACGGTGGCCGACCTGCCGGTGCTGTGGGCCGCCGAGACCACCAGCGACAAGGACCGCAAGCGGCTGCTGCGCACCCTGCTGGCCGATGTCACCATCACCCCGTCGCAGACCGACCCCACCCAGCTGGCGGTGGGGCTGCGCTGGAAATCCGGCGCCAGCCAGCAGTTCGCGGTCACCCGACGCCGCAACGCCATCCAGCTGCGCAGCACCGACCCGGACGCGATCGCACTCGCCACCCGGATCGGCCCCGGCCTGGACAACGCCGCCCTGGCCGCCGCGCTCAACCGGGCCGGGCACCGCACCGGCACCGGGCAGCCCTTCGATGGTGTCGCCGCCGGCAACCTGCGCCACTACCACCACATCCCCTACCCGAACCTGCTCGCCGACGGCGAGCTGACCCCCCGCCAGGTCGCCGACCGGATCGACGTGTCGGTCGGCACCATCCACTACTGGATCAACAACGGCTTCCTGCCCGCCCACCGCGGACCGGCCAACCGCTGGTGCATCCCCTTCCCACCGGAGATCGAAGCCGCCTGCCGCCACCGCGCGAACGACTCGGCCCACCAGCACCGCCACATCGACCCCCAACCCCGCCGCGACACCGAGCTCAGCGTCGCCGACGCCGCCGGACGCCTCGGCGTCAAACCCGACGTCATCTACAGCTGGGCGCAGTGGGGCCACATCCCCAGCCGCCGCAGCCAGGCCGGACGCCTCTGGATCGACTACACACCCGCCGTCGAGCAGACCTGCCTGCAGCGAATCGCCAGCTCACACAAACTCCCCGACGCACTCAAAACCCAAGCCGCACAACGCCTGGAAAGGACAGCACTATGAAGCCACCGTCCCGACCGTCGCTGACAGGGTCGCGCAGACGGTGGTGGCCGGGCACCTGTCGGCTCGGGTGGAGCAGGTGTTCCACCCGGACTCCTTCGGGTACCGGCCCGG
>JBIOVW010000898.1:0-5809 GCA_044867945.1 Nakamurella sp.
GGAGCCGTCGAAGGACAACAGCAGTTCCCCCAGCAGCCGGGCCAGCCGGTCGGTGCCGCCCTCCATCGGCCGTGGGTGGCCGTCCTCCGGGATCCGGTAGACCGGCGGACCGCCGTCCACCCCACGCAGCTTGAGCGCGCCCAGCTCCTCCAGGTCGCGGGACAGGGTGGCCTGGGTGACGGACAGCCCGGACTCGGACAGCAGCACCATCAACTCGGTCTGCGAGCGGATCGGGTGGTCGCGAATCAGCTCGGTGATCCGGCCGTGCCGAGCCGCCTTGGTCGCCAGCGGGTTCACCGTGCACCCGTCATTGGCCGTCCGGGGCCAGCAGGAAGGCCAGCAGCGCCTTCTGGGCGTGCAGCCGGTTCTCCGCTTCGTCCCACACCGCTGATGCCGGGCCGTCGATCACCTCGTCGGTGATCTCGAAGCCGCGGTGGGCGGGCAGGCAGTGCAGCACGATCGCGTCCGGGTTCGCCCGGCCGAGCAGGTCGTGGTTGATCTGATATGGGTGGAACGGCCCGACCCGGTCCAGACCGTCGGTCTCCTGACCCATCGATATCCAGGTGTCGGTCACGATCACGTCGGCGCCGTCCACCGCGGCGTGCGGGTCGCCGATCAGCTCGACGCCGGCGCCGGTCTCGGCGGCCCGCTTCTTCGCGTCGAGAACGATGTTCGGCAGCGGGGCGAAGCCCTCGGGTGCGGCCACCCGGACGTGCAGGCCGGCGTTGGCGCCGCCGAGCATCAGCGAGTGCGCCATGTTGTTGGCGCCATCGCCGAGGTAGGTCAGGGTGAGACCGGCGAGCCGGCCCTTGCGTTCCCGGATGGTCTGCAGGTCGGCCAGCACTTGGCAGGGATGGAACTCGTCCGTCAGCGCGTTGATGACCGGAACGCTTGACACGCCGGCCAGGGCATCGATCCGCCGCTGCGCAAACGTGCGGATGGCCACCGCGTCGACGAACCGGGACAGCACCCGGGAGGTGTCCTCGATGGTCTCCTCGCGGCCGAGCTGGCTGGTGCGACCGTCCACGATCACCGGCTGCCCGCCGAGCTGCGCGATGCCCACCTCGAAGGACAGCCGGGTACGGGTGGAGTTCTTCTCGAACACCACCGCGACGGCCTTGCCGGCCAGCGGGGTGAAGCCGGTGCGGTCCTTCTTGAACCGATCCGCGGTGTCGAGCACTTGGGTGAGCTCGGACGGGGTGAGGTCGTCGTCCCGCAGGAAGTGCCGGACGGTGACAGGATTTACCGAGTTCACAGCGCTCATTGGTTTGCCTCCGAGGCGGTGTCGAGGATCTGCGGGAGCGCGGCGACGAACGAGTCGGCCTGCTCGGTGGTCAGGACGAGCGGCGGCGCGAGCCGGATGACGTCGGGTGCCGGTGCGTTGATGATGAATCCGCTGTTGCGGGCCGCAAGAGCGGCCGGGGCGGAGATGGGATCGGTGAGCACGATGCCCAGCAGCAGCCCCTGCCCACGCACGTCTTTGATCCTGGGGTGACCGAGATCTCCGACGGTGGTGGCGATGTGCTTGCCGAGGGTGGCGACATGGTCGAGCAGGCCGTCGGTCTCGATGGTCCGCAGCACGGCGAGGGCGGCGGCGGCGCAGACCGGGTTGCCGGCGAACGTGCTGCCGTGCTGGCCGGGCTGCAGGAGCTGCGCCGCCTCGCCGTAGCCGATGGCGGCGCCGATGGGCAGCCCGCCGCCGAGACCCTTGGCCAGCGTGACGATGTCCGGCACGACGCCGAAACGCTGGTGAGCCAACCAGGTTCCGGTGCGACCGATGCCGGTCTGCACCTCGTCCAGCACCAGCAGCGCACCGTGGTCGGCGGTGATTCTGCGGGCGGCGACCAGGTAGCCGTCGGGGGCGGGCACCACACCGGCCTCACCCAGGATCGGCTCGAGAAACACCGCCGCGGTGCTGTCGTCGACCGCCGCGGCCAGTGCGTTGACGTCGCCGTAGGGCACGAACTCGACGCCGGGCGGCATCGGCTCGAACGGGGCCCGCTTGGCCGGCTGTCCGGTCAGCGCGAGCGCGCCCATCGTGCGGCCGTGGAAGGCGCCCTCGGCGGCGATCAGCTTCGGCCGGCCGGTGAGCCGGGCCATCTTGAACGCGGCTTCGTTGGCCTCGGCCCCGGAATTGCAGAAGATGATTCGGCCCGATTCGCCGGCCCCGCTGATGTCCTGCAGCTTCTCGGCCAGGTCCAGCACTGCGGGGTGGGTGAAGAAGTTGGAGACGTGACCGAGGGTGGCGATCTGCTCGCCGACTGCCTGCACGATCGCCGGATGAGCGTGGCCGAGGGCGTTGACGGCGATCCCGCCGAGCAGGTCCAGGTACTCGTTGCCGTCGGCGTCGACGACGACCGCGCCGTGCCCGCTGACCAGTTCGACCGGCGGGGTGCCGAAGTTGTTCATCAGGGCGTGCGACCAGCGCTTGCCCGCTGCCTCATTCGTCATGCGTGTTCTTCCAGGTGCGGGAGGACCATCGTGCCGACGCCCTCGGTGGTGACGATTTCCAGCAGGACCGCGTGCGGGACCCGCCCGTCGATGACGTGCGCGGCGGCCACTCCCCCGCGGACCGCGCGCAGGCAGCCCTCCATCTTCGGGACCATGCCGGATTCCAGCCGGGGCAGGAGTTGTTCCAGCGCGTCGGCGCCGATTCGGGACAGCAGCGAATTGCGGTCCGGCCAGTTGGCGTAGACGCCCTCGACGTCCGTCAGCATCACCAGCTTCGCCGCGTCCAGGGCGACGGCCAACGCGGCTGCGGCGGTGTCGGCGTTGACGTTGTGCACGACGCCATCGGAATCCGGCGCGACCGTGGACACGACCGGGATGCGGCCGGCGTCCACCAGGTCGATGACGGCGGCCGGGTTGACCTCGACGACGTCGCCGACCAGCCCGACGTCGGTGGCGATCCCGTCGACCAGAACGTGCCGGCGGGCGGCGGTGAACAGGCCGGCGTCCTCCCCGGACATGCCGACGGCCAACGGACCGTGGCCGTTGATCAGGTTGACCAACTCCCGGCCGACCTGACCGACCAGCACCATCCGCACGACGTCCATCGTCTCCGGGGTGGTTACCCGGAAGCCGCCCTTGAATTCACCCTGCAGGCCAAGCCTCTTGAGCATCGCGCTGATCTGCGGGCCGCCGCCGTGCACGACCACCGGGCGCAGCCCGACGGTGCGCAGGAACACCATGTCGGCGGCGAACGCCTGCTTGAGGTTCGCGTCCGTCATCGCGTTTCCGCCGTACTTGACGACGACGATCTTCCCGGCGAACTGCCGCAGCCACGGGAGCGCGTCGGCCAGCACCTCGGCCCGCTGCTGGGCGCTGGCCAGCTGGGACAGCTCCCTGGGCTCGATCTCTTCGGCGGTGTCGATCGGGGTCGAGGTCATGTGGAGTAGGCCGAGTTCTCGTGCACGTAGGCGTGGGACAGGTCGTTGGTCAGGATCGTGGCCGTCTCGGTCCCGGCGTGCAGGTCGATGACGACGTGCGCCCGACGGCCGGTGAGGTCGACCAGGTCGCGGTCGTCGCCGACGCCGCCGGCCCGGCAGATCTGCACCCCGTTGAGCGCGACGTCGATCTGGTCGGCGTCGAACTCGACGTGCGCGCCGACGGTGCCGACCGCGGCGAGGATGCGGCCCCAGTTGGGGTCCTGGCCGAAGAACGCGGTCTTGACCAGGCTGTTGCGGGCGACGGCGCGGCCGACCTCGACGGCCCCGTCCTCGGTGGCGGCGCCCCGGACCTCGATCCGGATCTCCTTGGTGGCGCCCTCGGCGTCGGCCAGCAGTTGTTCGGCGAGGTCGGTGCAGGCGCGGGTGACCGCGGCGGTGAGCTGCTGCCGGCTCGGGGTGACACCGGACGCGCCGGAGGCGAGCAGCAGCACGGTGTCGTTGGTGGACATGGCGCCGTCGGAATCCAGCCGGTCGAAGCTGACCCGGGTCGCCTTGCGCAGGGCGTCGTCCAGGGAGCCACCGTCGGCCACGGCGTCCGTGGTGAGCACCACCAGCATCGTGGCCAGGCCGGGCGCGAGCATGCCCGCCCCCTTGGCCATCCCTCCGACCGTGAAGCCAGGGCCTTGCACGGCAACGGTTTTCGGCACGGTGTCGGTCGTCATGATGGCTGTTGCGGCGTCTCCGCCACCGGTTGCGGACAGCGCGTGGTGGGCGTCGCCGACTCCGGCCAGCAGCAGGTCCATCGGCAGCCGGACGCCGATCAGTCCGGTGGAGGCGACGGCCACCCGGCCGGCCGGCAGGCTCAGCACGGAGCCGACGTGTTCGGCGGTGGTGACGGTGTCCCGATACCCCTCCGGCCCGGTGCAGGCGTTGGCCCCGCCGCTGTTGAGGATGACCGCGGCGAGTTGCGTGCCGGGTCCGTCGGCCCTGAACAGGCTCTCGCACCAGCGGATCGGCGCTGCCTTGACCCGGTTGGCGGTGAACACCCCGGCGGCGTCGAACCGGGGGCCGTCGTTGACGACCAGCGCGACGTCGGGCTTGCCGGACTGCTTCAGCCCGGCGGTGACGCCGGCCGCCCGGAACCCCTGGGGTGTCGTGACGGTCATGACGACTCCCTTCCCGGGCACCTCGCAGGCTCGGTTGCCCGGGGGCGGGCGCCGTCGCGGTGTTGAAGTGTCGCTACGCAAGCTTCGCTCATGGCGCGACTCCCACGGTCGGTAGGCCGAGCGTTTCCGGCAGGCCGAGCGCGAGATTGAGGCACTGCACCGCGGCGCCGGCGGTGCCCTTGGTCAGATTGTCCAGGGCGGCGATGACGATCACCCGGCCGGCTTTCTCGTCGAGGGCGACCTGCAGCAGGACGGTGTTCGCACCCAGCGTCGACGCCGTGGTCGGCCATTGCCCCTCGGGCAGCAGCCGGACGAAGGGCTCGTCGCCGTAGGCCTTCCCGTAGGCGGCGCGGACGTCACCGACGGTGATGTCCGGGTTGGTCACGGAGGCACTGACGGTGGACAGGATGCCGCGCGGCATCGGGACAAGCAGCGGGGTGAACGACACGGTGACCGGCCTGCCGGCCGCCCGACTGAGGTTCTGCACCATCTCCGGGGTGTGCCGGTGCACGCCACCGACGCCGTAGGCGCTGACCGCACCCATCACCTCGGCGCCGAGCAGATTGACCTTCGGCGACTTGCCCGCCCCGGAGGTGCCGGAGGCGGACACAACGACCACGTCCGGCTGCACCAGGCCGGCCGCCAGGGCCGGGGCGAGGGCCAGCGAGGCGCCGGTCGGATAGCAGCCGGGCACGGCCACCCGCCTGCTGCCGCGAATTCGTTCCCGGGCGCCGGGCAGTTCGGGAATGCCGTAGGGCCAGGTGCCGGGATGCTCGCCGCCGTAGAACTGCTGCCAGGCCTGCGGGTCCTCGAGCCGGTGGTCGGCGCCGCAGTCGATGACGACGGTGTCGTCACCGAGCTGGGTGGCGATCTCGTGCGACTGGCCGTGCGGGAGCGCGAGGATCACCGCGTCGTGGCCGGACAGAACCTCGACCGTGGTGGCTTCGAGAACTCGGTCGGCCAGCGGTAGCAGGTGCGGGTGGTGGACGCCAACGGTGTCGCCGACGCTGCTGTGCGCGGTCACCGCGCCGATGCTGATCTCGGGATGACCGAGCAGCAGACGCAGAGCCTCGCCGCCCGCGTACCCGCTGGCCCCGGCCACCGCGACCCGGAATGTCATGTGCCCTCCTTCGGAAGCGTCGACTATACAACACACCGCATAACCATGCACCACCTCGGAGGGCGCGGGGGCGGGCGGGCCACCGGATCAGGGGAAACGGCGGGTGTCGCGGCGCAGGGGGTGGTCCGGCGGCA
>JBIOVW010000899.1:0-20411 GCA_044867945.1 Nakamurella sp.
TGTCGCTCACCCAGGCCGCCGCGGACGGCTTGGCGGCCCGGCCGGACGGCACCGGCCAGTCGGCGATCACCAGGGACTCGTCGCCGGTCAGCGTGGTCCACAGGGTGTCGGTGACGAACGGCACGAAGGGGTGCAGCAGCCGCAGCAGCCCGTCCAGCACGGTGCCCAGCACCTGCCTGGTGGTGACCAGCCGGTCGGCGCCGTCCGCGGTGTCGGTGCTGCCCGGTGTTTCGGCAGTGGCGATCTGCACCTTGGCCAGTTCCAGGTACCAGTCGCAGACCTCGTCCCAGGCGAAGTGGTAAAGGCCCTCGGCGGCCTTGGCGAACTGGAAGTCGGCCAGCAGATCCGTGGTGGTGGCGATCATCTGGTCGAGCCGATCCAGGATCCACCGGTCGGCCGCGGTCAGACCGGACTCGACCGGCGGCACGTCGGGCACCACCGCGCCGTTCAGCAGGGCGAACCGGGTGGCGTTGAACAGCTTCGAGCAGAACTTGCCCGCACCGGCAACCCACTCCTCGGCGATGGCCTGATCGGCGCCCGGGTTGGAGCCGCGGGCCAGGGTGAACCGGACCGCGTCGGCGCCGTAGGTGTCGATCCATTTGAGCGGGTCGACGGTGTTGCCACGGGATTTGGACATCTTCTTGCCGAACTGGTCGCGGACCAGGCCGTGCAGGGCGACGGTATGGAACGGCACCGAAGGGACTCCGCCCTCGGTTCTGGTCGCGTAGAGGCCGAACATCATCATCCGGACCACCCAGAAGAACAGGATGTCGTAGCCGGTGACGAGCACGGACGTCGGGTAGAACGCCTTGAGGGTGTCTGTCTTCTGCGGCCAGCCCATCGTGGAGAAGGGCCACAGCCCGGAGGAGAACCAGGTGTCCAGCACGTCCGGGTCCTGGGTCCAGCCCTCGCCGGGCGGTTCCTCGCCGGGGCCGACGGCCCGGAGCTCGCCGTCCGGTCCGTACCAGACCGGGATGCGGTGGCCCCACCACAGCTGGCGGGAGATGCACCAGTCGTGCATGTTGTCGACCCAGTCGAAGTACCGGGCGGCCAGCTCCGGCGGGTGGATCCTCGTCCGGCCCTGGCGAACGGCGTCGCCGGCCGCCCTGGCCAACGGTTCGACCCGGACGAACCACTGGGTCGACAACCGGGGTTCGATGACGTCGTCGGACCGGGAGCAGTGGCCGACGGCGTGCACATAGGGGACCTTCTCGGCGACGATGCGGCCCTGCGCGCGCAGCTCCTGCTTGACCGCGATGCGTGCGGCGAACCGGTGCATCCCGTCGAAACGGGTTCCGGTACCGGTGATCTCGGCGACCTCATTCATGATCGTCGGCGCGTCCAGGTCGTGCCGACGGCCGATCTCGAAGTCGTTGGGGTCGTGCGCGGGGGTCACCTTGACCGCGCCGGTGCCGAACTGCGGTTCGACATGCTCATCGGCGATCACCGGGATCTGCCGGTTCACGATCGGCAGCAGCACGGTGCGGCCGATCAGGTGCTTGTACCGTTCGTCGTCGGGGTGCACGGCGATGGCGGTGTCGCCGAGCATGGTCTCCACCCGGGTGGTGGCGATCACGACGGTGTCATCGGCGTCTGCCTCCGCCGATCCGTACCGGATCGACACGAGCTCGCCCTCGTCGTCGGAGTGTTCGACCTCGATGTCCGACAGTGCGGTCAGGCAGCCGGGGCACCAGTTGATGATTCGTTCGGCCCGGTAGATCAGGCCGTCGTCGAACATGCTCTTGAAGATCGACTGCACGGCGTCGGACAGACCTTCGTCCAGGGTGAACCGTTCGCGGTCCCAATCGACGGAGTCGCCCAGCCGCTTCATCTGGCCGAGGATCGCTCCGCCGGACTCGTGCTTCCAATCCCACACCTTCTGCACGAACAGCTCGCGCCCGTAGTCGTGCCGGGTCTTGCCGTCGACGGCGAGCTGCCGCTCGACGACGGTCTGGGTGGCTATGCCGGCGTGGTCCATGCCGGGCAGCCACAGCGCCTCGTCCCCGGACATCCGGCGCCATCGGGTCAGCACGTCCATCAGGGTGTGGTCCAGCGCGTGTCCGACGTGCAGGTTGCCGGTGACGTTCGGCGGCGGCAGCACGATGGAAAAGGGCCGGCGTTCGCCGCGCAGCACCCTCTGTTCATCGGCCCTGAAGTAGCCGGCCACGCGCCACCGCTCGTACAGGGGTACCTCGACGGCCGCCGGGTCGTACTGCTTGGGCAGGTCCGGCTGTGCATGGTCGTCGGTGAAAGTCACCCGGCAATCCTAGGTGCGTGCGGCGGAGCGACGGTCAGGCCTCGGCCAGGGACATCGGCCCGTAGATCGCCTGCCGGTCGTTGAACAAGGACACCGCCGTGATGCCGCTGGCCAGCAGGTCGGGCCAGGTCTCGCCGAGCCAGGTCTCGGCCTCGTCCTGGGAGCCGAACGAGATGTCCGGCCCGTCGGCGACGACGCCTGCCTCGTCCGCGTAGCGCCACAGGTACACCATCGGTATCTCCCTTCCGTGTGATCGAACTCACCGTCACGTTGCTTATCCGACGGTATCGGGCGTGTCTGACAGTCCCCTGTGAGCTGCGGTTTTTCACATCTCTTTACGATCGGCCGCACCGAGGTCTACGAACGGGCAAGCCCGAACGGTTCGCGTTCGGCCGACGTCGGCATACTTGGCCCGATGCTCCTGGACCTGCCGCGCGTACCGATGCTGGATGCCGAGGCGATCGCTGCCGCCGCCGACGTCCGCGACCTGCTCGCGGTGGGCGCGTTCGGGGTATGGGCGCCGGTGATCGACCTGCTGGCCGGAGCGCGGGGCTCGGTCGAATCTCCGCTCCGTCCCCGGCCCCGGCTGACGGTGTTCGCCGCCGACCACGAGGTCGCCTCCCTCGGCATCTCCGCTTCGCCGGCATCCGAAACTGTCCGGCGGGCAGTGGATCTGGCCACCGGTGCGGGCTTCGCGGCGCACCTGGCCCGCACGGCGGGGGCCGTCGTGACCGTGCTGGATGTCGGCATGGCCGCTCGGGTGCCGGAGGTTCCCGACCGGGTTCCGGACGCCCGGCCGGCGGCCCGGATCGACCTGTCCGACGCCCTCGACGAGGAACAACTGGCCGCGGCCGTGCGGGCCGGCCGGGAGCGGGCGGACGTGGCCGTCGACTCCGGGTGCGAGCTGTTGATCGGCGCGACCTGCGGGGTCGGCGTGAGCACGCCGGTCGCGGCGCTCACCGCGATGCTGACCGCGATGGAACCGGTGGATGCGACCTCCCGCGGGTCGGGCATCGACGACAACGCCTGGATCCGCAAGGCCGCCGCGGTGCGGGACGCGCTGTTCCGGGTCCGCCGGGCCGGCGGGAACTCGCTGGACCTGCTGCGGGTCGGCGGCGGCCCGGACCTGGCCGCGCTGACCGGTTTCGTCGCGCAGGCCGCGGTGCGGCGGACGCCGGTGCTGATCCACGACATGCCCAGCACCGTCGCGGCAGTGCTCGCCCATCGTCTGGCTCCCGGCGCCGACACCTATTTCATCCTCTCCTCGCTGGCCCCGGAGCGCGGGCACCCACGGCTGCTGGAACTGCTGGGCGGCGTGCCGCTCACCGACTGGTCGATGACCGGGCATTCCGGGATCGGCGCTCTGCTGGTGCTGCCGTCGCTGCTGGCCGCCGTCGGCGCCTTCGACGGCATCGACCGGACGTCGGTTCCCGCTCGCTCGCCGTACGCGATCAGCACCTGGGACGCGACCCTGCTGTAGACCCGAACCACCTGCGCTGATGACGGCTGCCGCCGGCCCGGAGCGAACAGCGGGATATGTTGACCGCTCGGACAACCCTTCCGCACGAGAGGTGCCCGATGGCCGACTCGACCAGCCCACCGGCGGCGGCCGGCAATCCGCCCGCGGTGGATCCGGTCAAGGTCATCCGGTCCAAGGCGTACCTGACCGCCCTGATCCTGGCGGCGATCCTGGGCATCCCGATCTCCGCCGTCGCCTACGGCTTCCTGGCCCTGGTCAGCAAGATCCAGCGCTACCTGTTCATCGATCTGCCGGCCGACCTCACGGGCGGCCCGGCCCCGGCCTGGTGGCCCCTGCCCTGGCTACTGCTCTGCGGCCTGCTCACCGGCCTGACCATCCGGTACCTGCCCGGCAACTGCGGGCACTCCCCGGCGTTCGGCTTCCAGACCGGCGGTGGCCCGCCGAGCGGCACGGAGCTGGTTGGCATCTTCCTGGCCGCGCTGACCACCCTGAGCCTGGGCGCGGTGCTCGGCCCCGAGGCTCCGCTGATCGCGATCGGCGGCGGCCTCGCCGCGCTGACCGTGCACCTGGTCCGCAAGGACGCCCCGCCGATGGCGACCACGATCATGGCCTCGGCAGGCAGCTTCGCCGCCATCAGCACCCTGCTCGGCTCCCCAGTCCTCGGCGCGTTCCTGATCATGGAGGTGGCCGGGGTCGGCGGCGCGGCGCTGAGCCTGGTCGCCCTGCCGGGCCTGCTCGCCTCGGGTATCGGTGCGCTGATCTTCCTCGGCCTGGACAACCTGACCGGCCTCGGCACGTTCTCGCTGTCGCTGGGCACCGTCCCACCCGACGTGGCGCCGACCGTGGGCACACTGCTCTGGGCCGTCGTCATGGGCGTAGCCGCGGCGGCGCTGGCCTGGGTCATCCGCTGGGGCGGGCTGTCGCTGCGGCCGCTGGTGCACACCAACCGCGTGCTGGTCACCGCCGGCCTTGGCCTGCTGATCGGCGCCACCGCGATGGTCTACCAGTTGGTGACCGGCAACAGCTTCACCCAGGTGCTGTTCTCCGGCCAGAACGCGCTGCCGGAACTGGTCAGCAACGCCACCGAGTACTCCCTCGGCGCCCTTGTCCTGCTCGTCATCTGCAAGTCGTTGGCGTACAGCTTGTCGCTGAGCGCCTTCCGCGGCGGTCCGGTCTTCCCGTCGATGTTCATCGGTGCCGCCCTCGGCATCGCCGCTTCGGCCCTGCCGGGGATGAGCCTGGCCCCGGCGATCGCCATGGGCATCGGCGCCATGTGTGCGGCGATGCTGCGGTTGCCGATGACCTCCACCCTGCTGGCCGTCCTGCTGCTGGGTCCCGATGGCCTCTCGGTCACCCCGCAGGTGGTCATCGCGGTGGCGGTCGCGTTCGTCGTCACCTACCTGCTGCCCACCCCGGGCCCCACGGGTACGGCGCCGTCACCCGCCGGGTAGCGGCCGCCGATCAGTCCTGTTGACTCTGCTTGCGGGCCATGCCGCGTTGCGCGGCCGACGTGAGCACCCTGATGACCAGGCCGAAAACCACCAGGTTCAGCAGCATCTGCACGGTGACCAGCAGTTTCATCGCATTTGACGCGGCCACGATGTCGCCGAATCCGACGGTGGCGAATACCGTGACGGTGAAGTAGAGCGCGGTGTCCCGGTCCAGCGGATGGTTGAACACCGCCGGGTCGCCCGTCGAGTTGGACAGGTAGACCCGGGCGAAGATCAGCAGGAACAGCAGGATGGTCAGCGCGAGCGACTCCATCCCGCGCAGCAGCGGATACCGCGCCCGGCTGATCAGCGGCACCTGCACGCCCACGATCGCCCCGAAGATCACCAGCTCGAGCAGCAGCCAGGGCAGATCCGAATCGCCGTCCGTGCCCTTGACCGGGATCGTGTAATACACCCAGACGAGCAGGACGATCGAGACGGCCATCCGGAGCAGCATCCACGCTGCCGGTCTCACCATCCCGGGAGTGACGGCGGGCGGGGTGGGAGTCTGGCTCACACCGATGCACTCTGCCGTCCCGGCGGGGGCCGATCCAAGTGTGGCGCGCCGAGGAACGCCACCAACGCGGCCGCGCCGGTGCTCGCCACGACCAGAGCCATCGCCGCCGGCCAACCCCCGCCGGCGTACAGCACGGCGCCGACCAACCCGACGAGGCTGGATCCGGCGTAGTAGGACAGCGAGTAGACCGCTGACGCCTGCGACCGGGCCGCCGGGACCCGCTCGCCCGCCCAGGTCGCGGCGATGGCGTGGGCCACGAAGAAGGCGAACGTGGCCAGGACCAGGCCGGTCAGCACGCACCACAGCGGCGTCGGGACGGTGATCGCCGAGCCGAGCGCCATGGTCAGGCCGGCCGCGGACAGCACTCGCCGGCGGCCGAACCGACCGACCAGCCGACCGACCGCGGACGAGCCGACGGTGCCGACCAGGTAGGTGGCAAAGAGCAGGCTGACCACCGACGCCGGCAGCTGGTACGGATCGTCGAGCAGTCGGAACGACAGCAGGTTGTAGATCGTGACGAACGCGCCCATCAGCAGGAAGGCCTGGGCGTAGAAGACCCACACCACCCGGTCGCCAAGCGCCAGTTGCAGCCGGGCCCATTGGCTGGCCGGCCGGTCCCGGGCAGCCGGTCCCATCGGCCGGCCCGTCTGCCGGACCTGCGCCGGCGACTGGAGCAGGACGGCGAAGACCGCCGCCGCGACGGCGACGAACCCCGCCGTGGTCACCAGCCCCCACCGCCAGCCGAAGGCACCGCCGACGGCGCCGGTGAGGATGCGGCCGGACAGCCCACCGATTGTCGTGCCGGCGATGTACAGGCCGCCGATCGCGGCGACCCGGACCGGCGGCGCGGTGGCCACCAGGTGGGCGACGGCCAGTGCGGGCAGCGCGCCGAGCGCGGCGCCGGACACCGCGCGCACCGCCAGCAGCACCCCGAACGTCGGAGCGACCGCCACCAGCAGCCCGCAGAGCGCGGCCACGATCACCGACACCCGCATGGCCCGGGCCCGGCCGAACCGATCCCCCACGGCCGCCCAGGGCAGCACGGACACGGCGAGCGCGCCGGTGGCCACCGACACCGCCAACGTCGCCTGCGATTCCGACAGGTTCCAGTCGACGGCCAGGCCGGGCAGCACCGCCTGCACGGCGTACAACTCGGCAAAGGTGGCGATGCCACCCGCGAACAGCGCCGCGGTCAGGCGTCCGGTACGCGCGGGATCCCCGGCCCGGGTGGGCGTCACAGGGTCCAGTCGACCGGCTCGCCGCCCTGCTGCACCAGCGTTCGGTTCACCCGGGAGAACGGCCGGGACCCGAAGAACCCGCGGTCCGCCGACATCGGCGACGGGTGTGCGGAGGCGATGACCGGCGTGTCGCCCAGCAACGGCCGCAGGGTCTGGGCGTCGTTGCCCCACAGGATGGCGACCAGCGGTCCGCCGCGGCCGACCAGTGCCCGGATCGCCTGCTCGGTCACCGGCTCCCAGCCCCGGCGGCGGTGCGACGCCGGCTTGCCCGGCTGCACCGTCAAGACCCGGTTCAGCAGCAGCACCCCCTGGTCCGACCACGCCGTCAGGTCGCCGTGGCTCGGCGGGATGAGACCGATGTCGGCGTGCAGCTCGCGGTAGATGTTGCCCAGTGACCGGGGCAGTGGCCGCACGTGCCGGTCCACCGCGAACGACAGGCCGATCGGATGACCCGGGGTCGGATAAGGATCCTGGCCCACGATCAGCACCCGCACCTGCTGCATGGGCCGCTCGAAGGCCCGCAGGATCTGTGGGCCGGCCGGCAGATACGAACGCCCGGCGGCCACCTCGGCGCGCAGGAAGTCGCCCATCGCGGTGACCCGACCGGCCACCGGTTCCAGGGCGGTGGCCCAATCCTCGGCGACAAGCGAACTCAGCGGTGCCGGCATGCGCGGCAGGCTACCGGCCGGGGTCAGGGCCGCGCTGGACAACCCGGCTCCTCCGTCGCCGGGTTATCTGCGCCCGGTCCAACTGTGTTCGATGGCGGCCTAGCAAGCTCGGCCGACTAGGCGAAGTGGTCCCAGCCGCCCGGGGCGCTCCACGGCTGACCGTCCACCAGCACGCCGCTGCCCTCGCGCACCACGCCGATCGGGGTCCAGTCCGTGGGCACGGCCGCCTTGTCCGGGAAGGTCGCGGCCAGGGCATGATCGTCGCCGCCGGTCAGCGCCCACTCCATGGGGTTGCGGCCGAGCGCGGAGGCCACCTCGGTGAGCCGAGCGTGCACCGGTACCACCGTCGTCGCCACCTCGATCTGCACGCCGGACTCGTCGGCGAGGTGACCCAGGTCGGCGATCAGGCCGTCGGACACGTCGATCATCGAGGTCGCGCCGGCCAGCGCGGCGACCACACCCTGGTCGAGCGGCGGTTCGGGGACCCGGTAGGAGCCGACCAGGGCGGCGGGCGAGCGGAAGCCGCGGGACAGCACGGCCAACCCCGCCGCCGCCCAGCCCAGCCGCCCGATGACCGCGACGACGTCACCCACCCGGGCTCCGGACCGACGGACCGGGTCACGACCGGCAAGATCGCCGAGCACGGTGACGGAGACGGTCAGCACGGTCGATCGGGTGATGTCGCCGCCGACGATCCCCGCGCCCGCCCTGGTGGCCTCGGCGTTCAGTCCCCGCCCGATATCCATCACCAGTTCGGTCGGGGTCTCGCCGGGCGCGCACAGCCCGACCAGCAGCGCGGTCGGCGTGGCGCCCATCGCGGCGACGTCGGCCATCGAGGCGAGCGCCGCCCGCCGGCCGATCTGCTCGCCGGAGGCCCAATCGGTGCGGAAATGTACGCCGTCCACCAGGACGTCCACCGTCGCGACCACCCGGCCGTCGGCGGCAGCGACCATGGCGCAGTCGTCGCCCGGGCCGAGCAGGGTCGTCGCCGGTTGGGCGGTCTTCGCGACGAGCGCGTCGATGACAGAGAACTCGCCGGTGGTGGCCAGAGTGGCCGGTTCGCTGCTGATGGTGCACCTCACTGAATGCCTCGGGCTGAACGCCTCGGTCGGACCTGCCCACGGCGGTGGACCCGAGGGCCCATCATCCCCGATCCGGATGCGGGCTAGGCTCAGGCGGCGAATCCGCAGCAGGAGTCCGGAAGGGGCACACCGTGGTGCAGGCGTTCATCCTCATCCAGACCGAGGTCGGCCAGGCCGCCGCGGTGGCTCAGGCGATCGCCGAGCTGCCCGGCGTGACCAGCGCCGAGGATGTCACCGGGCCGTACGACGTGATCGTGCGGGCGGAGGCGCAGTCGGTGGACGAGCTGGGCAAGCTCGTCGTCGCCCGGGTCCAGGGGGTTGCCGGGATCACCCGCACCCTCACCTGCCCCGTGGTGCACCTCTGACGGCCACAACGCCGGGCGCTCCCGGGACCCGACCGCCGGACCCGCCACGCGACGGGTTCCCGCGCTGGCGGGTGTTCGCGGCGATCGGGGTGGCCGTGCTGGCCGTCGTCGGCGTGATCGTCGCGGCGAACATCGTCAACTCACGGCCGACGACCTCGATCGACGACCCGCTGGCGCTGTCCGCGGTCGAGGCGCCCGGTGCGACCACGCCCGCCTGTGTCGCGCTGACCGCCGCCCTGCCGGACGAACTCGGCGGCCTGGCTCGCCGGACGATCGAGCACGCCGACGACCCGTCGCTGACGGGCGTGGCCGCCTGGGGCGAACCCGCCGTGGTGCTGCGCTGCGGGTTGCCGACCCCGGCCGAGCTGACGTGTACGACACCGCTGCAGCAGGTCGACGGGGTGGCCTGGCTGCCGCTGTCCACCGGCGGCGACACCACCTACCTCGTCGTCGACCGTTCGGTGCGGGTCGCGCTGACGGTGCCCGGCGCGGTGACCTCGACCGGGCCGTGGCAGCAGACCACCCAGCTGATCGCCGCGACGCTGCCTGAGCGGGAGATCTGCCGGGGCGGCGTGCCGCTGCCCGCCGACGGCGGGTAGCGGGGGCGAATCAGCGCAGCCCGGTTCCGCGGGCCTGCGCCGTGCGGATGAGCACGGTCACCAGCTCGCGGTACGACAGCCCGGCCTTGGCCCACATGGCCGGATACATGGAGATCGGGGTGAACCCGGGCAAGGTGTTCACCTCGTTGATCACCACCGCACGGTCCGGGTCGTCTCCGGACCTGACGAAGAAGTCCACTCGCGCCAGACCCTGCGCATCCAGGGCGGTGAAGGCCCGCCGGGACAGTTCCTGGATCCGCTCGGTGATCGCGGGCGGCAGGTCGGCCGGGATGTCGAAGGTCGCGGCCGTATCGTCCAGGTACTTGGCGTCGAAGTCGTAGAACTCGAAGCCGCCGCCGACGTGGATCTCGGCGGTCGGCGACGCCTCGATCCGCCCGTCCGGGTGCTCGAGCACCCCGCACTCGATCTCGCGCCCGACCACGGCCGCCTCGACCAGCACCTTCGGATCGGTTTCCCGGGCGAAGGCGATGGCCCGGTCCAGGTCCGCCCAGTCGGCGACCCGGCTGACGCCCAGCGACGATCCGGCCCGGGCGGGTTTGACGAAAACCGGCAGGCCGAGCCGTTCGCGCTGCTCGGCGGTGAGGGTCGCGGTACCAGGTCGCAGCACGACCCAGTCACCGACCGGCAGGCCCTCCGCGGCCAGCAGCTTCTTGGTGAACTCCTTGTCCATGGCCGCAGCCGACGCCAGGACGCCGGCACCCACGTACGGCACCCCGGCAAGCTCCAGCAGGCCCTGGATGGTGCCGTCCTCGCCGTATGGACCGTGCAGGATCGGGAAGACGACGTCGACATCGAGCGCCGCCGAGCGGTCCGCCACCGGGTCGAGGGAGACCAGCGCGGACGCGGTCGGGTCGACCGGCAGCGCGACGACCGAACCGGTGGTCACCGTAGGGAGCTCGCGTCCGCCGGCGGACGGGATCGCGCCGACGTCCATGTGCAGCCAGCGGCCGGCCGGCGTGATACCGATCGCGGTGACGTCGAACAGGTCGGTGTCGATGTTGGCCAGCACGCCGGCCGCCGAGATGCAGGACACCGGGTGCTCCCCGCTGCGGCCGCCGAACACCACCGCCACCCGGACCCGTTCGAGACTCATATTCTCGACCCTATCCGGGCCGGTCCACGGGCTCGGAGAGCAACACCCGGGGGGGCGGCTCACTCGGGACTGTGCGGCCGATCCATCAGGAACCGGATCATCTGGGTCGGCGGCAGGTGCCGGTAGCAGACCTGGTAGACCGCCTCGGTGATCGGCATGTCGATCCGGTGGCGGACTGCCAGGTCGCGCACGGACCGGCAGCTGACCACGCCTTCGGCGACCTGCCCGCCGGCCGCTTCGAGGGCCGCCTCCAGGCCGATCCCGGCGGCCAGTCGGCCGCCCAGGGTGCGGTTGCGGGACAGCGGGGACCAGCAGGTCGCGACCAGGTCACCCAGTCCGGCAAGGCCCGCGAAGGTTGCCGGGGTGGCACCGAGTTCCACGCCGAGCCGGGTCACCTCGTTCAGCCCGCGGGTGATCAGCGACGCGGCGGCGTTCAGCCCCAGTCCCAGCCCGTCGGCGATGCCGCAGGCGAGGGCGATGATGTTCTTGCCGGTGCCGGCGATCTCGGCGCCGACCACGTCGGTGACGGTGAACGGCCGGAAGTACGGCGTCGCGCACGCCTCCTGCACGGCCCGGGCGCGGTCGTGGTCGGTGCAGGCCAGTACGGCCGCGGTGGGTCGCTCCAGGGCGATCTCGGCCGCCAGGTTGGGCCCGGTGAGCACGACGATGCGTTCCGGTTCGACCTGGCCCACGTTGGTGATCACCTCGCTCATCCGCAGTCCGGTGCCGATCTCCACCCCCTTGGCCAGGGAGATCACCGGCACGGACGGGGGCAGGCTGTCCCGGAACACCCGCAGGTTCTCGCGCAGCGCCTGGCTGGGCACGGCCAGCACGACCGCGTCGATGCCGTCCAGTGCGGCGTCGAAATCCGACGTGCCGTGCAGGTTCTCCGGCAGGTCAACGCCCGGCAGGTAGCTCGGGTTGCGGTGCTCGTCGCGGATCGCGGCGGCCACCGCCTCCCGGCGGGCCCAGAGCGTCACTGCGCGGCCGGCGTCGGCCAGCACCTTGGCGAAGGTCGTCCCCCAGGATCCCGCGCCGAGCACGGCAACGCGATTCAGAGCCGGGTCGACCCGGGTGCCGACCCCGATGTCGTCGGCGGTCAACTGGCCGGCGTCTCCCCCGGAGTGGCCGGGGCGGACGACCCGCCCGGTTGCGCGGCCCGTTGGGCGAGCCGCTCGGCCTTGCGCTGGTCGTAGAACTCGGTGGGTGGGGTGATTCCGCGGATCTCGCCGACCAGGTCGCGGACGGCGGTCATGATCCGGACGGAGGCGGCGCGCACGGCCCTTGCGTCGTGTGGCCCCGCGCGCAGATCGTCCAGATCGATCGGCTCACCGAAGACCGTATGCACGTCCTTGCGCGGCAGCGGATGGAACCGGCGGCCGGAGACGTAGGACGTGTAGACCTGGTTGGAGCCCCAGTGCGCCACCGGGATCACCGGGAAGTCTCCGGCGAGGGCGAGCGCGCCAACCCCCATCCGCGGCTTCATCGGCCACAGGTCCGGGTCCCGGGTGACGGTGCCGTCCGGGTAGATCAGCACCACCATGCCCCTGTTGAGTGTGTCGGTGGCCGCTTCCAGGCTGGCCTGGCCCGCCCCGGCGCCGGTTCGCTCGACCGGGATCTGGTCCGTCCCGGCCAGTGCCTTGCCCAGCACCGGCACCTTCCACAGCGAGGCCTTGGCCATGAACCGCGGGATCCGGCCGGTCTTGCGGACCGCGACCGAGTCGAACAACGGGTCGAGATGGGAGATGTGGTTGGCCACCAACAGGTAGCCGCCGCGCCGCCGGGCGTGCTCGGCGCCGCCGACCTTCTGCCGGCCCAGCAGGAAGGCGAGCGGGTACATCACGACCTGGCAGAAGGTGAGCCAGGCGTTGCCCTTCTCGTGCACGGGACTGCGCGCCACCCTCAGCTCCTTCTTGCCGACGTCGATCGTCACCCTAGTCGTCAAGGTGGTACCCACCGATACGCACCGTTCATGTCGGAGGTGGCGGCCCCCGCCGACCACGCTGGACAATGGCGCGGTGACCGCAAGCAGAACAACCGAGACCCCCACCGAGGCCGCCGCCCAGCCCAACGGCGAGACGCCCGCCGAGGCGGTCGTCCAACCGTTCCACGGCGGCCCGTCCGAGGTCGCGGTGGACAGCTCGGTGATGGCCGAGATCGAGGACGACGCGTTGCCGGACGACCGGTTCTCGAACCGGGAGCTGTCCTGGCTGGATTTCAACGCGCGGGTGCTGGCGCTGGCCGAGGACCCGCGGCAGAAGCTGCTGGAGCGGGCCAAGTTCCTGGCGATCTTCGCCTCGAATCTGGACGAGTTCTACATGGTGCGAGTGGCCGGCCTCAAACGCCGCAGGGACATGGGGTTGTCGGTGACCAGCGCGGACGGGTTGACCGCGTCCGAACAGCTGGCGCTGATCTCGGCCCGGACCCGCGAGTTGGTCGAGCGGCAGGGTCGGTGCTTCGTCGACGAGGTGCTCCCGGCCCTGGCCGACGCCGGCATCCGGATCGTGTCGTGGAGCGGCATCGAGACCGAGGACCGCCGGCGCCTGGCCGAGTACTTCACCGCCCAGATCTTCCCGGTGCTCACCCCGCTCGCGGTCGACCCGGCGCACCCGTTCCCCTACATCTCCGGGCTGAGTCTGAACATGGCGATCATCGTCCGGGACCCCGAGACCAAGGCCGAGCGCTTCGCCCGGGTGAAGGTGCCGCCCAACGTCGACCGGTTCGTCCAGGTGCGTCGCGGTGTCTACGACTTCCTGCCGTTGGAGGAGCTGATCGCCGCCCATCTCGGGCAGCTGTTCCCGGGTATGGACGTGCTCGAGCACCAGGCGTTCCGGGTCACCCGCAACGCGGACCTGGAGGTCGAGGAGGACCGCGACGAGGACCTGTTGCAGGCATTGGAGCGGGAACTGGCCAGGCGCAGGTTCGGCCCGCCGGTCCGGCTGGAGGTCACCAACACCACAAGCGAGCGGGTGCTCGCCCTGTTGCTGACCGAGTTGGACGTCGACCCGGCGGACGCGGTGGAGGTGCCGGGAATGCTGGACCTGTCCAGTCTCTGGCAGATCTACGGAGTCGACAAGCCGGTCCTCAAGGACCCACCCTTCGTCCCGGCGACCAACCCGGCCTTCGCCGAGGGCGAGACCCCCAAGAGCGTGTTCTCCACGCTGCGCGACGGAGATGTGCTGCTGCATCACCCGTACGAGTCGTTCGCCACCACGGTGCAGCGGTTCATCGAACAGGCCGCGGCCGATCCGCGGGTGCTGGCCATCAAGCAGACGCTTTACCGCACGTCGGGCGACTCCCCGATCGTGGATGCGCTGATCGCCGCGGCCGAGGCCGGCAAGCAGGTCGTCGCCCTGGTGGAGATCAAGGCCAGGTTCGACGAGCAGGCCAACATCTCCTGGGCCAAGGCGCTGGAACGTGCGGGGGTGCACGTGGTCTACGGGCTGGTGGGGCTCAAGACGCACTGCAAGACGGCCCTGGTGATCCGCCAGGAGGGCAAGACCCTGCAACGCTACTGCCACCTGGGCACCGGCAACTACAACCCCAAGACCGCGCGCATCTACGAGGATCTCGGTCTGCTCACCGCCGATCCGGACATCGGCGCCGACCTGACGGACCTGTTCAACGTACTGACCGGGTACTCCCGGCAGGTCGAGTACCGGAACCTCCTGGTGGCACCGCATTCCATCCGCCGGGGGGTGGTCACCCGGATAGAGCGCGAGATCGAACATCAGAGGGCGGGCCGCGGCGGGTTGGTTCGGCTGAAGATGAACTCGATCGTCGACGAGCGGGTGATCGACGCGCTGTACCGGGCCGCCCGGGCCGGGGTGACGGTCGACGTGACGGTCCGCGGCATCTGCGCGCTGCGCGCCGGGGTCCCCGGACTGTCCGAGAACATCACCGTCCGCTCGATTGTCGGACGGTTCCTGGAGCACTCCCGGGTCTTCTACTTCCGCAACGGCGCCCAGCCGGTGACGGCCGGCGGAACCACCGAGGAGTACTGGATCGGCAGCGCAGACATGATGCACCGCAACCTCGATCGCCGCGTCGAGGCGATGGTCCAGGTCAAGGACAGGGCTGCGACCGAGCGGATGGCGCGGCTGTTCGACCTGATCACCGCACCGGACACCCGCTGCTGGACCCTGGGTCCGGACGGCTGGACCCCGTCTCCCGACGACGGACCCGGCGTCGACATCCAGGACGAGCTGCTCCGGGGCAGCGTGACCCGTGGCGAGTGAGTCGCCGGGGGTGATCCGGGCGGCCGGCGCCGTGCTGTGGCGGTCGTCCCGGCAGGACGGCCTGCGTATCGCGCTGGTGCATCGGCCCCGGTACGACGACTGGTCGCTGCCCAAGGGCAAGGCCGAGCCCGGCGAGGCCGTGCCGGTGACGGCGGCCCGTGAGGTGCAGGAGGAGACGGGGTTCCGGGCGGCCATCGGCCGCTCGCTGACCACGGTGTCGTACACCACGAACGCCGGCCCGAAGACCGTGCACTACTTCGCCGCGCGCCGGATGGCCGGGTTCTTCTCGCCGAACAGGGAGGTTGACCGGCTCGAGTGGCTATCGACCGACGAGGCGCGGTCGCGGATGAGCTATGAGTTCGACCGGGCCGTGCTCGCCACGTTCGAACTCGAACCCGCTGCACAACAGGGAGTGCTGCTGGTTCGGCACGCGAGGGCGGGCCAGCGGGGCTCATTTCCCGGCGACGACGACGAACGGCCGTTGGATGCCAAGGGGCGTCGGCAGGCGGCGGCGCTCGTCGACGAGCTGAGCGTCTTCGCCCCGCTCACCGTGCGCAGCGCTCCGCTGGAACGATGCCGGGGCACGGTCGCGCCGCTGGCGGACAAGCTCGGCACCCGGATCGTGCCGGAGAACTCACTGAGCGAGGAGGCGTACGGGGACGATCCGGCGCGCGCCCGCGCCCGGTTGGTCGAGCTGGCGTCGGCCCAGAGACCCGGTGGGACCACGGTGGTCTGCAGCCAGGGCGGGGTGATCCCCGGCGTGGTCAAGTCGCTGGCTACCCGGAACGACGTCCAGGTGGCCGACGTCGGCACGCCCAAGGGCGCCTATTGGTTCCTGTCGTTCGAGGGCAAGCGGCTGGTGCAGGCGGACCCGTTTCCGGCCCCGCAGGTCTGAGCACCGGCACGGCGGTCGACCGACACGAAGCCCCGGGCAGCGGGAGGGATCCCACTGCACCGGGGCTTATGCGATCGTACGCTGCTCAGCTCGACGCGGCAGCGGCTGCGGCCTTGGTGGACGCGCGACGGGCGGGCGCCTTTGCCGCAGTCGTCTTGGTCGCGGCCGCCTTCGGCGCGGCGGCGGTCTTCGCCGCCGTCGACCGGGTTGCCCTGGTCGTCGTCTTCGGCGCGGCAGCGGTCTTGGACGCAGCGGCCCGGGACCGGGTGGTGGTCGTGCCCGCGGCCGCCGTGCCGGCGGCCGGCTTGGCGGCGGCCCGGGAGCGGGTGGTGGTCCCGGCGGTCTTGGCCGCGGCGGCCCTGGTGCGGGTGCCGGTCGTCTTGGCCGGCGCCGCCGCCGCGGACGCGCGGGCGGCAGCTGCCGCGGCGCGGGCCGTCAGCGGTGTGTTGCTCGGCTTGGGCAGCTTGACGGTGCCCGAGATGACGTCCTTGAAGTACTTGCCCGGACGGAAGGCGGGCACGTTGGTCTTCTTGACCTTCACCGCCTCACCGGTGCGCGGGTTGCGCGCGGTGCGGGCGGCGCGGGCCCGCTTCTCGAAGACCCCGAAGCCCGAGATCGAGACGTTGCGGCCCTTCTGGACCTCACGCTGGACCAGGTCGATGATTCCTTCGACCGCGATCTGCGCCTTCTTCTTGTCACCGTCCAACCGCTCCGCCAGCTGGTTGATCAGGTCGGTTTTGTTCACTGTCCCTCCCGGGCACGTCGGGCCCGCGGCACATTGGGGCCGATTGGTGGGAAACGGTAGGCGCAAATCGGCGAAAGCGCTAGTGCGCCACGCCCAGGAAGCTGTGCGTTCTAACGGTTCTCAGCTTGTGCGCGGGCCCGTCGGGAAGGGTTCGACGGGCCTCGCTGGGGCAATTCCGGTTTGAAAGATGTTGCCCGATAGCTCTTCTCGCTTGGATGACGGACCGGAAGGCCTACCGGGTGGCCGGCTTGAAGGCCGGCCGGGCCGCCTCGAATTTTTCGATCTCGCCGGCGTGCCGAAGGGTCAGCGAGATGTCGTCCCACCCCTCCAGCAGCCGCCACCTGATGTACGGGTCGATCTGGAATTGGATGACCAGGGACCCGGCGGTGATGGTCTGGTTCTTCAGATCGACGGTGACCTCGGTGCCCGGCTCGTTCTCCAGCAGCTTCCAGAGCAGTTCGATCTCGTCCTGGGTGACCTGGGCGGCGAGAAGCCCGGCCTTGGCGGAATTGCCCCGGAAGATGTCGGCGAACCGGGGCGAGATGACCACCCTGATCCCGTAGTCCAGAAGCGCCCAAACCGCGTGTTCCCGCGACGATCCGGTGCCGAAGTCGGCCCCGGCGACCAGGACGGAGCCAGCCGCGAAGGCCGGCTGGTTCAGCACGAACGTCGGGTCGGACCGCCATGCGACGAACAGGCCGTCCTCGAAGCCGGTTCGGGTGATCCGCTTGAGGTACACCGCCGGGATGATCTGGTCGGTGTCCACGTTGGTCCGGCGCAGCGGGATCCCGACGCCGGTGTGGGTGGTGAATGCGTCCATCGTTGTCTCCTTCAGGCGTTCGATCCGGCCGGCGCCGGCAGCGGCTCGAGATCGGCCGGGGACGACAGGGTGCCGCGGACCGCCGTGGCGGCGGCCACCAGGGGCGAGACCAGGTGAGTGCGACCGCCCTTGCCCTGCCGTCCCTCGAAGTTGCGGTTCGAGGTGGACGCGCTGCGCTCGCCGGGCGCCAGCTGGTCCGGGTTCATGCCCAGGCACATCGAGCAGCCGGCGCTGCGCCACTCGGCCCCGGCGTCCAGGAAGATCCGGTCCAGCCCCTCGTCCTCGGCCTGGGCCCGGACGCGCATCGACCCGGGCACGACCAGCATCCGCAGCGTCGGGTCGATCCTGCGCCCCCGCAGGATGTCCGCCGCGGCCCGCAGGTCCTCGATCCGGCCATTCGTGCACGAGCCGAGAAACACTGTGTCCACATGAATCTGGCGCAGCGGCGTGCCGGGGGTCAGATCCATGTAGGCCAGTGCCTTCTCGGTGGCCAGGCGCTCGTTGTCATCGGTCATCGCCTCCGGGTCCGGCACAGCGTCCGACAGCGGCAGGCCCTGGCCGGGGTTGGTGCCCCAGGTGACGAACGGGGTGAGCGCGTTGCCGTCCAGGACCACCTCGGCATCGAACGTCGCGTCGTCGTCGGTGTGCAGCGACCGCCAGTACTCGACGGCCTGGTCCCACAGGGCGCCCTTGGGTGCGTGGTCGCGACCCTGCATGTAGGCGAAGGTGGTCTCGTCGGGGGCGATCATGCCGGCCCGGGCACCCGCCTCGATCGACATGTTGCAGATCGTCATCCGGCCCTCCATGGACAGCGCCCGGATCGCCTCGCCGCGGTACTCCAGCACGTAGCCCTGGCCGCCGCCGGTGCCGATCTCGGCGATGACCGCCAGGATGATGTCCTTGGCGGTGACTCCCGGGGCGAGCGCGCCGTCGACCGTGATGGCCATGGTCTTGAACGGCTTGAGCGGCAACGTCTGGGTGGCCAGCACGTGCTCGACCTCGCTGGTGCCGATGCCGAACGCGAGGGCGCCGAACGCGCCGTGGGTGGACGTGTGCGAATCGCCGCAGACGATCGTCATGCCGGGCTGGGTGATGCCCAACTGCGGGCCCACCACGTGCACAATGCCCTGCTCGTAGTCGCCCATCGGGAACAGGCGGACGCCGAACTCCGCACAGTTGCGCCGCAGCGTCTCCACCTGGGTCCGGGACACCGGGTCCTCGATGAACAGGTTGCGACTGCGGGTGCCGCCGTCCGGCTCCTCCTGGAACAGGGTCGGCACGTTGTGGTCCTCGGTGGCCAGGGTCAGATCGGTGCGGCGCACCGTGCGGCCGGCCTGCCGCAATCCCTCGAAGGCCTGCGGGCTGGTGACCTCGTGCACCAGGTGCAGGTCGATGTAGAGCAGGTCGGGTTCACCCTCCGCGGAGTGCACGACGTGCGCGTTCCAGACCTTCTCGGCGAGCGTGAGCCCCATTGCCGACCTCTCCCGTCCAACTGTGGAAAATCTGCTCCGGCGACCGCATCCCAGGGACGTCCGCAGCTTTCGGCGGCCGGCTGGACATCTCAATATGTGGGAAACTAGTATCGCCTTGTGGGACAGCATAGCGGCATCGGCGTCCTGGACAAAGCCGTCGCCGTCCTCTCCGCGGCCGCGGCCACCCCGATGACCCTGGCCGAGCTCTGCGCGGCCACCGGACTGCCGCGGGCGACCGCCCACCGCCTCGCCGTGGGTCTGGAGGTGCACGGCCTGTTGACCCGGGACGCGGGCGGCCGCTGGTGCCAGGGGCCGCGCCTGGCCGTCCTGGCCGCCGGCGCCCCCGATCCGCTCGTGCTCGCCTCGGCCCGCGTGCTTCCCGGGCTGCGCGACCGTACCGGCGAGAGTGTCCAGCTGTATCGGGCGGACGGGCTGTTCAGGGTGTGCGTGGCCGTCGCCGAACCGACATCCGGGCTGCGGGACACCGTGCCGCTCGGTGCCCGGCTGCCGATGACGGCCGGGTCGGGGGCGCAGGTGCTCATCGCCTGGGCCGACGCCGCGTACCAACGCGCGGTGCTGGCCCAGGCCGGCTTCTCCGAGGGGTCGCTGGTGCAGGTGCGCCGCCGGGGCTGGGCCGAGTCGGTGGCCGAGCGGGAGGCCGGGGTGGCCTCGGTGTCGGCGCCGGTGCGTTCGGCCGCCGGGGAGGTCATCGCCGCGGTGTCGGTGTCCGGCCCGGTGGACCGCATCGGGCGACGGCCGGGCGGACGGTGGGCGCAGGACCTGGTCGAGGCGGCGCAGGCGCTCACCGCGGCGCTGTGACCCCGGAACCCGAAGCCGGGAGGTCGACTCAAAAGGACGACTCAGAATGACGACTCAGCCCGGGACCACGTCCCGGGCTGTCGAACACTCTGTAGCCCCGAAGGGATTCGAACCCTCGCTACCGCCGTGAGAGGGCGGCGTCCTAGGCCGCTAGACGACGGGGCCGTGCTGACACACAGTGTGCCATGAGGAGATGGAGCGCTCCCCGCTGGGGTACCAGGACTCGAACCTAGACTAACGGAACCAGAAACCGTCGGGCTGCCAATTACCCCATACCCCATGGGCGGCACCTCGCGGCGCCGGGAAGAACCTTACCCGACGCTCGGAGCCGGGGTGGCACGGCCCCAGGGCGGGCGGGTCCGCAGATCGAGCGCTGCGGTGCTGGTCCGGGGCGCGAGACGGTCCCGGGTACGGGCCACGACGGCGACGTAGGCGGTCATCGTGAGAAGGCTCACGAGCAGCGACAGCAGACCCAGGTCGAGCGGGACCTCGGTGGTCGCCACGCCCTCGCCGAGCAGGCCGGCCAGGACGAAGACCAGCACGTTGTTCACCGCGTGGAGCACGATCGCCGCCTCGAGGCCCCCGGTCAGCCACACCACCGCCGACGCGGTG
>JBIOVW010000900.1:0-5018 GCA_044867945.1 Nakamurella sp.
CGCCGCGGTCTATGACCTGGTCGGCCGGTTGCGGCGACGGACCGGGATCAACTTCGACCCGCACTGGTGCCGCCACACCTACGTTATCTCCCCCGACTTGCAGCGGGTGAGACACGTGGGCTACCGAACCGGTCGGGCACGTGCCTCACGAGTATCCAGAACTCGGTTGTTCCGGTGGCTACGTTCGCCACGTGACCGAGTTGATCAACGGGGGGTTCCGGGCCGAGCGCGCGGTCTCGCCGCGCGACGGCGGCGTGTGGTGGGTGGTACTCGACGCTGAGCTGGTGGCGCACCGGGAGGCGAGCGCGTTCCTGGCCAGCTTGCAGGGCGCGGGTCGGTCCCCGCACACGATCCGGGCCTATGCCGGCCGGGCGGCGCTGTTTCTGGGATGGTGCGCGGCGGCGGGGGTGGACTGGCGGCGCATCGAGCTAGCCGAGCTGGCTCGGTTCAAGCACTGGGTTGAGGTCAACCCAACCCGGGCCGGGCGGGCACGTTCCGGGGCCACGGTGAACGCGATCTTGACCGCGGTGTGTGAGCTGCTGCGGTTCTGTGCGCGCAGCGGGTTGATCGAGGCGGCGGTGGCCGAGCGGTTGTCCGAGCCGCGCTGGCTGCGCTTCACCCCACCCGGGTTCGATGCCGGCGAGTCGGGTCAGTTCCGCAGTGTGCGGGCTCGGGCGTTGAAGGCGCGTGCCGCGACACCGTTTCCGGAGGCGTTGACCGGTGAGCAGCTCGAGGCCGTGCTGGGCTGCTGCCGGCGGCCCCGCGAGTCCTTCTTGGTGGTCGTGCTTCGGGACACGGGCATGCGGATTGGGGAGGCGTTGGGGCTACGCCGAGAAGACATGCACCTGCTGCCGGACTCACGCGCCCTGGGCTGCGCGGTGGTGGGCGCGCACGTGCACGTGCGGCACCGGGCCAACCCGAATGGCGCGTTGGCGAAGTCACGGTTCCCGCGCACGGTGCCGGTCAGCGACGCGGTGCTCGCCAGCTACGGCGACTACCAGCACGAGCGGGCCGAGCTGGTAGGTGAGGACGGCACCGAGATGGTGCTGGTGAATCTCTACCACCAGCCGCTGGGTGCGCCGATGACCTACCGGGCGGCCAAGGGCTTGTTCGACCGGCTGGCGCGCGAGTGCGGATTCCCGGTCCGGCCGCACATGCTGCGCCACACCGCGGCCACCAACTGGGTGAGGGCCGGGGTCGATCTGGACGTGGTGCGGGCGTTGCTTGGCCACGCCTCGCTGGCGTCCACGACGGTCTACCTGCACGCCCGTGACGAGGACAAACGTCGCGCGGTGGAGGCCGTCGCGGCGGGGAGACGATACCGGTGAGCGGGCGGGCGTTGCGTGTCGTCGGCCCCGGACGCGCCGAGCCTGGGCCCGATGAGCCCGGCTGGCTGGAGTGGCTGGGTGCCCGGCTGGATCCAGCGTGGCGTCCTGGCGAGTGGGACGGCCAGGCGTTGCTGTTCACCGGTGATCTGGCATCGCCGCGCACCGCGGCATGGCCGTGCCGCACGCCCGGATGCCGGACCGGCACCCGTCGCCCGTCCGGGCGCTGCGATGGGTGCCGTCGGGCTCGAAGCGCGGCGGGGATCGGCTGGCCGGAGTTCGACGCCGCGCCGCCGACACGCGCCACTCGGCCGCTGTGTCCCGGCTCGTGCTCGGTGCCTGGGTGTGAAAGTGATCTGCACTCGGGCGGTTTGTGCTTTCGGCATGAACGCCGCTGGAACACCGACAGACGCGAACCGCTCGCGGCGTTCATCGCCCGGTCCCGCCCGCTGGCCGCAGCCCCGGGGTGTCGAGTCGCCGGTTGCGGCCGGGAAAGCATCGGCCGTCGCCAGCTGTGCCGGTTCCACGACAACCGGCTCAAGCGCCACCACCACACCGCCGCACTGTCGGGCGCGCAGCTCGACGCCTGGGTGGCCGGGCAGCAGCCTCGGCTCGGGGTGCACCAGTTCTGTCTGGCCGGGCTGTCCGAACGGCTGCGCGTCGAGCTGCTCTACGGGCTGCAACAGCGCGATCAGGCGCCACCACCGCTGGATCCCACCGAGGTGCGGATCTTGCTCGGCCGCCTCGGCGACGCCGGGTCGCTGCGCGATGCTGACCCACAAGTGGTCTGCGAGTCCGGCGGGATGGTCTACAACACCGCGACCCGAGGGCTGTTCCGCGACCTGCGCCGGCATCTGGACCGGGCCTGGGCACAGCACGCGGGCGCGGATCCGTTCGCTGGCGACGTGTGGCAGGTGGCGCTGCTCGACCTGCCCGTCAACGCCTCCCGCCGCTGGCCAGCCACCCAGGGCGTGGTCGACTTCCGCGTCATCGCACAACCCTGGTTGCGCGAGGTCGTCCAGGACTGGGCCCGGGCCACCCGGCCCTACCTGCAACAGCTGCGGGAGACGCTGCGCGCCTGTCAGACCGCCTCCCACGCCTTGACCGCCGCCGGCAGCCCCGACCCGAGCAGTCTCGGCGCCGGAGAGTTCACCCGCATCCTGGACGCGATCGGCTCCCAGCGGCGCGCCGACGGCTGCCTGTATTCCGCATCGCACCGCAACCTGATGCTCTACCAGTTCTGCCAGGTGATCGAGCACGGCCGCGCCAGCGGGCTGATGGCGAGGGTGCCCGACCCATTCCGCCCGGCCCGCCGGCACCGAGTCCGCGACGACCCCAACGAGGACGAGCTGGGCAAGGCCCTGCCCGAGACGGTGATCCGCCAGCTGGACGCGCGCCTGCACCTGCTGGGCCCCACCGGCCGAGCCGGCGCCCTCACCGGGACCGACCTGCAACTGATGCACCAAACGATCTACCGGATCCTGCGGGACACCGGACGGCGACCCGGTGAAGTGGTCAGCCTGCGGGTCGGCTGCCTCGAGCTCATCGACGGGCAACACAACCTGATCTACGACAACCACAAAGCCGGTCGGAAGCGCCGCCGGCTACCGATCACCACCGACACCGCCGGCGTGATCGAAACCTGGCAGCGGCGACGAGCCCAGCTATCCACGCCATCCAGCCAGCGACAGTGGCTGTTCCCCAGCCCGCTGCTGCGCGCCCGGCAGTCGCGCGGGCACCTGACCTCGGCCAGCGTGGGCCGGGCGTTCAAAGCCTGGGTCGCCCAGATCGGCGCCATCGACTCCGAGCTGCTCGGCCCCGATGGAACCCCAGCCCCGTTCGACCCGTCGCTGATCACCCCGTACGCCCTGCGCCACAGCTACGCCCAACGCCATGCCGATGGCGGAGTGCCAGTTGACGTGCTCAAAGAGCTTATGGATCATCGTGCGGTTGCCACCACGATGGGCTATTACCGGGTCGGGCTGAAACGAAAACAGCAGGCCATCCGCTCGGTCGGGTCGCTGGCCGTGAACGGCGCGGGCAACCCGGCGCCGTTCACCAGCCCCACCGCCTACCAGCGGGCCTCGGTGGCGGTGCCGTTCGGCAACTGCACCGAGCCGTCCAACGTCACCGCCGGCGGCGGGGCCTGCCCGATCCGCTTCCAGTGCGCCGGCTGCGGGTTCTACCGGCCCGACCCGTCCTACCTGCCCGCCCTCGAGCTGCACATCGCCGCGCTGCGCGCCGACCGCGAAACCGCCCAGGCGATCGGCGCCGCCGCCTACGTCACCGACAACCTCACCGCCGAGATCCGCGCCTTCTCCCACGTCGCCGAGCGGATGCAGCGTCGGCTGGCCGAGCTCGCCCCCCACGAGCGCGAGGAGGTCGAGCAGGCCAGCAAGCTGCTGCGCCGGGCCCGCGCCGCCCGACAACTTCCCCTGATCGCCCACCCGGCACCGCACGGGGACACCGGATGACCACCGCCGACCGCACCGCCGGGCTGCGGGCGGCCCGGGCCAAAGACAGCCACGACAAACGCCGCCGCGCCCTGGCCGCCATCGACGCCCTCGAAGCCGCCGGCACCCCCATCACCGCGGCCGCCGTCGCCCGAGCCGCCGGCGTGTCCACCTGGCTGCTCTACACCGACGGTGTCCGCGAACACCTCAACATCGCACGCCGCCGCCAGGCCGTGCCGACCAGCAGCCCGCCGCGCACCACCTCACCGGGCGACCAGGCGCCGCTCACCCCAGCAAGCCTGCGCACCGACCTCGCGCTCGCCCGAGCCGAGATCCGCCGGCTCCGCGCCGAACACGACAAGCTGCGCCGACGGCTACGCCTGCAACTCGGTGCCGAGATCGACGGACCAGACCGCGCCGAACTCGTCGCCCGCGTCGCCGACCTCGAATCACTCACCCGCCGACTACTCACCGAGCGCGACGCCCGCACCACGGAAGCCGACCTCGCACAACGACGCATCCGCGAACTCGAAGACGACCTCACCGCCGCCCGCGAAAGCTTGCGACGCGTGATCAAAGACCACAACCGCCCGCCAGCCACGTGACCAACGTGCCTCACACTCGAAAATGCCCACTGACCAGCGCATCTGCAAGATCAACTACAGATAACCTACGTCACCCACCTCATCGAGGACGGCTGGGACCCGCTGTTCGTCCAGCAACAGGTCGGCCACGAGCACGCCTCGACCACCGCCATCTACACCTGCGTGTCCTCGGACTTCCGCACCCGCACGCTGCGCCGCGCGCTCGACGCGAGCATGCAGGCCCTCGCCGGCGACCACACTGGTGGCGCCGCCACCTCCGCCCCCGGACGCCAGCCGACCGCCCGCCCCGAAAGGACGTCCCGATGAGCATCAAGCGTCAGGTGACCTACCAGTGGCGGCTACGCGAGATGATGGCTCAGCGCGGGCTGTTCACCGCGCCCGACCTGGCCACACTGCTCGCCGAGCGCGGCATCACCCTGTCCTCGGTGCAGGTCTGGCGGCTGGTCACCCAGACCCCAGAACGGCTCTCCCTGCCCGTGCTCGCCGCGCTTTGCGACGTCCTCGAGGTCACCCCGGCCGAGCTCATCACCACCCACGCCGAGAACGTCACCGCACCCAAGGCCGTCCGCACCGGCACCACGAACACTGCGGACCCCGCCGCCGACCTGGCCTCGTTTCGGCCCAAGCGCGCCCGC
>JBIOVW010000901.1:0-4071 GCA_044867945.1 Nakamurella sp.
TGAACGTGAACCTCGCACGATCCATCGGTCCCGCGCTGGGCGGAATCCTGGTCGCCGCGGTCGGCGCCGGGTGGGTCTTCGGGTTGAACGCCGCATCGTTTCTCGTGGTGGCGCTCGCCGTGGCGTCCTGGAATCGGGTCGCCCGGCCCGATCCCGCCGGTCGCGAGCGGATGATGGCGGGTCTGCGCAGCGGCGCCCGCTTCGTGCGGCACGCCCGCTCGATGCGCCGGGTGCTCGCGCAGAGCCTGCTGTTCGTGCCGGTGGCGACCGCGCTGTGGGCGCTGTTGCCGTTGGTGGCCACCCGGCAGTTGGGCATCGGCGCCGGCGGGTACGGCCTGCTGCTCGGCGCGATGGGCGTGGGCGCCATCGTCGGCTCGGTGGTCCTGCCGGCCATCCGTCCCCGGGTTCCGGTGAACACACTGATCACGGCGACGTTCCTGCTGTACGCGCTGGCGCTCGGCGGGGTGGCGATCACCGACACATTGGTGGTTGCCGTCGTCGTGCTGGCCGTGGCCGGCGCGGCCTGGTTGGGTCTGCTGGGCACGTTGAACGCGACCACCCAGCTGGCGCTGCCGGACTGGGTGCGGGCGCGCGGGCTGTCCTACTACCTCGTCGTGGTCAGCGTCGGGCAGGCATCCGGTGGCATCGTCTGGGGCGTCCTGGCCTCCCACTTCAGCCTCCGGGTCACCCTGCTCATCGCGGCCGGCGCACTCGTGATCATGGCAGCCGTCGGCCGTTGGCTGCCCCTGCCCGACCTGAGCCGGGTCTCACCCACCCCGAGCATCCGTCACCTGCCACCGGAACTCGACGACCTCGTCGATCCGGACGCCGGACCGATCCTGGTCACCATCGACTACGTCGTCCGACCCGCGGACGCCGCGACCTTCATCGACGCGATGGCCGCCGTCGGCCGGGTCCGCCGCCGGACGGGCGCGCGGCGGTGGGCATTGTTCCGCGATCCCGGAGCTCCCGACGAATTCCTCGAGTCGTTCGTGGTGGCCACCTGGGCCGAACACCGCCGCCAGCACCTCGGTCGGATCACCGTCCTCGACCGTCAACTCATCGACCACGCCCATTCGTTCCTGACGCAACCACCCGTCGTCCGACATCTGGTGCATGCGGACGCCCCCCTGGGAACAGTCCGTCACACCTGACCGGGCGGACATGAGTCACTGTCGGCGCCGGGTGAGGTCGACACAGTCCTGGTCGACCGGCTCGAACAGGGTCATGACGGCATGGTCATGCCCGGCGACGACGGTGGTGCCGGGGCGGGCGGCCAGGTTCCGCAGCTCCTCGTAGGTGCGGTACATCCCTTCGATGTCGGTGAAGATGTGGAACGGGCGGTCCAGCTGCATTTCGTCGTAGAAGTGGATCGCGTCCGAGGCCAGCACGACCTGCCCTGTCTCGGTGGTGATCTCGGTGATCAACTGCCCGGGAGTGTGCCCCGCCAGTCGGGTCAGCCGGATACCGGGGAACAGCTCCTCCGAGGGCTGGTCGACCAGGTAGAGGCGCCCCTGCCGGGCCAGGTCGCTCACCGCTTCCACCTCTGCCGAGGCGACCGCCCATCGGATGCACGGCCGGTCCGAGTAGCGTCCGGTCCAGAAGTCGAGTTCGGCCCGGGCCATGCTGAACGTGGCGTTCGGGAACAGCCCGACGTTGCCCACGTGGTCGAAATGCATGTGGGACAGCACGACATGGTCGACGTCGGCCGGGTTCACGTCGAAACGGGCCAGCAGGTCGATCGGGTGCACGTCGATGGGGCGATCCCGTTCGGCCGCCCGCTCGGGGCTGTAGCCGCAGTCGACCAGGACCGTGCGGTCAGCGTTGCGCAGCAGCCAGAAGAAGTAGTCCATGCGGTAGGACCGGTCCGGTTCGTCGTACAGCTCGTAGCGGTAGAAGTTCTCACTCGCGGACAGGTCGGCGCGCGAGGCATACCGCAGGGCGTAGACCTCGTAGGGGGTCGTCGTCACTGGTGAGTTCATTCCTTTCCTCCGGGTGAGGGTTCGGGGTGGGCCGGACACGCCGACACGTTCCGCGTCCGGGGGTCTGGCCGGCGGCGCCGGCGCCAACCACCGCGTGGGCGGGTTCGGTGATGGCGGCGGGTCAGCCCACCGATGACCGCGGCGGCGAGCAGAGCCAGCAGGAGACGGACGACCTGGCAGCTGACGACGAACGCGGTCTCGGCGCCCGCCGACACCGCGACCGCGGTCACCGCGGGAAGGCCGCCCGGGGTGAACGCCAGGTAGCCGCTGAACGCGGACACGTTCATCAGGTGGCTCAGCCCGATGCCGAGCGCGGCACAGCCCGCGAGGCTGATGATCAGCATCCCGCCGGCCAGGGGCAGCAGTGACGCGATCCGGCGCAGCGCCTGCCGGGACAGGTCGAGGCCGACCATCAGGCCGATCACCGCGTAGGTGACGTTCAGCAGCGCGGCGGGGACGTGGGCTGCGGGCAGCACCCCCCACCAGGACAGCCCGGCAGCGATCGTCATCGGCAGCACCAGGGTGGATGAGCTGAAGGTGAGCAGCCGGGCCAGCCCCAGCCCGGCGGCCAGCGGGACCGCGGTGAACAGCAGGTCGGCCCACCAGGTGCCCCCGACCGTCGCCGGCACATCGAGCGGCCCGTTCGGATGACCCAGGAGCGGCGCCACGACAGGGACGGTGATGACCACGACCAGCACCCGCAGGTACTGCACCGCGGCCACGATCGTCTCGTCGGCGTCGAGTTCCTTGGCCATCACCGTCAGCCCGGACGCGCCGCCGGCGATCGAGGAGAGCATCGCGGTGTTCGCGTCGACCGACCTGGACAGGCGCAACAATTGGCCGGCCAGCAGGGTCACCACCAGGGTGCCGGCCGCGCCGCCGATGACCACCCACGGCTGCCGGGCGATCTGCGTCACCACGTCAGATTGGATCGCCGAACCGGCCGCGACACCGATCAACGCCAACGCGCCGGTGCGGATCGGCTTGGGCATGCCGGCCGGGCGAGCGGCTGTGAGTGCCCGACCGGCGCCGGCGATCACGCCCGCCAGCAGATACGGCGACGGCGCCCCGATCAGCACCAGAAGCAGTGCGGCGATGCAGAATCCGGCCGCGACCAGGAGCCACGACCGGTACCGGATCGCCAGCGCGGCGGGTCCGTGGGCGGCCATGATCAGCCGGCCCCGAGGCGTCCGGGCGACGTGCCCGTCCGCCACGTCGGATCGAAGGGCGTGGCACGACCAGGCATGGGACCGCCAACCCCTCCCATGCTTCGGGTCGTGCCGATGGGGTGCCGGGTTGATCCCGACACCCCACCCGGTTCGTTCATGATCTTGTCGGAGGTCAGGCGGCCGCCTGCTCCGCCTGGTTCTCCTGGACGTGGGCGAGTGAGACCTCGCGGGTCTCCTTGAGCGCCAGGATGCACAGGAACGAGACGAGGCAGAATCCGGTCAGGATCAGGCCGAAGGTGAAGCTGCCATAGGCGGTGATGATGCTGGCGGCCAGCAGCGGCGGGATCGCGCCGCCGACGATGCCGGCCAGGCTGTAGGACAGGCCGGCCGCGGTGTAGCGGTAACGGGTCTCGAACAGCTCGGACAGGAAAGAGCCGGCGATGCCGTAGCCGTGCCCGGCGATGATGAAGGTGACGATCAGTGCGAACCAGTACATTCCGACGGACTTGGTGTCCAGCAGCGGGAACAGGATCAGCGCCCACGGGACGGCGATCCCGCCGAAGATGAGCAGGACCTTCCGGCGGCCGATGCGGTCGGACAGGGCGCCGCCGTTGATCATCGCCAGGCCCTGGATGAATGCGCCGATCACACCCACCGCGAGCACCATCTGCCGGCTGAAGCCCAGCGATGCGGTGCCGTAGTTGGTCATGTAGGCCACCCCGAGGTAGCCGAACGCGAAGAAGGTGATCATGCAGCCCGCGCCGAGCAGGATGGTCTTCCACTGGTTGGCGAACGCTTCCTTGACCGGCAACTTGCTGGTGCCGTGCGCGCGGACCTCCTTGGCGAAGACCGGGGTCTCCTCGATCTTGAGGCGGATCCACAGCCCGACTCCGAGCAGGACGAAACTGAGCAGGAACGGG
>JBIOVW010000902.1:0-2273 GCA_044867945.1 Nakamurella sp.
TTTTCGCTCGCGGTCTGCGACAGCAGCTCGGCACGCCGATCTGGGTGCATGCCGCCGATCGACGACTTGCCGAACACCCCTACCGGTACCGGCCAGAGCGAAACCGCTTCGTGTTCCCGCTCGGCCATCCCGGCGGTCTGCCGATCTTGGCCGCGATGGTGGCGGCTGGCGCGCTGACCGTCCGCGGTGTGGCGGCCGATCATGATCTAGCCGGCGGCCAGGTGCTCGACCTACTCGGCCGGCCGGCGGTGTTGCATCTTCCCGGACATACCGCCGGTCAGTGTGCGCTGCTGCTGTCGGAGCGGAACACGGTGTTGACCGGGATGCCCTGGTCACCCTGGACCCCCACACCGGCAACCGTGGTCCGCGACTCGTGGCGCGCGCGGCGACCGCGGATGGCCGCCGGCGATGGCCTCACTCGACCGGCTGAAGGACTGCGGAGCATCGATGGTTCTGCCAGGTCACGGGCCGGCGTGGAGTGACGGCATCGACGCCGCCGTGATCCTCGCCAGGAGCCGGGATCAGCTAGGTCAAGACCTCGGGGGCGTCGCGGCACACGACCTGCATCGCTACCGGAGCTGGATCAGGTCGAATATGGAGGCCTTCTAGTGTCAAGCGCCTTTGATTCGTTGGATAAGTCGTCCGAGTCGTTCGAGGATCTGCTCGGCCGTCTTGGTCCAGATGAAGGGTTTCGGGTTCTCGTTCCATGCTTCAACCCAGGCCCGGATGTCGCGCTCGAGGGCCTGGACGCTGCGGTGGTCGCCGCGGCGGAGAAGGTCGTCGGTGAGGTGACCGAACCAGCGTTCCACCTGGTTCAGCCAGGAGGAGTAGGTCGGGGTGTGGTGCATGTGGAACCGGGGGTGTGCGGCCAGCCACTTCTTGATCGCCGGGGATTTGTGGGTGCCGTAGTTGTCGCAGATCAGGTGGATCTCCAGCTGGTCGGGAACCTGCTGGTCGATCTTGATCAAGAACTTCTTGAACTCGATCGTGCGGTGCCGCCGGTGCAGTGAGCTGATCACCGTGCCGTCGGCGGTGTTGAACGCGGCGAACAGACTGGTCACCCCGTGCCGCACGTAGTCGTGGGTACGCCGCTCCGGCATCCCCGGCATCAGCGGGAACGCCGGCTGGGAGCGGGCCAGTGCCTGCACCTGGGACTTCTCGTCCACGCACAGCACCACCGCGCCCTCGGGCGGGTTCAGGTACAACCCGACGACGTCGAAGACCTTCTCCACGAACAACGGATCGTTGGACAACTTGAACGTCTCGGCTCGGTGCGGCTTGAGCTCGAACGCCTTCCAGATCCGTCCGATCGTGGACTTGCTCAACCCGGTCCGCTGCGCCATCTTCGCCCGCGACCAGTGGGTCGCGTTCGGTGGTGTCGACTCCAGCGTGGCCACCACCACGTCCTCGACCTGGTCGGCGGTGACCGAGGCCGGCCGGCCCGGCCGCGGGTCGTCGCTCAGCCCGTCCAGCCCGAACTCCACGAACCGTTGCCGCCACTTGCCCACCGTGGCCTGGCTGACCCGCTCCCGGGCCGCGACCGATTTGTTGTCCAGCCCGTCCGCGCAGCCCAGCACGATCCGCGACCGCAACGCCAGCCCCTGAGCCGACGACCGCCGCCGCGCCCACCGCTGCAGCTGCTCTCGATCCTCCTGGGTCAACACCAGATGTGCCTTCGGGCGCCCGGTTCGTGCCATACCCCAAGTCTAAGACTTATCACATGAATTATCGGCGCACGACACTAGTGAGATGTCGCCCACCTTGGCCGGTCAGGAGCAAGCGGAGCCACGCCGCCGCCTCGTGCGCAGCGGTCGCTCAGCGCGATCCGCATGAGGGACGGCTTACGGACGCCGACACGTGTTCGCCGAGCAAGTCGCATGCAGCCAACGTGGCGGTGGACTTCTGCCACTGTCTCACCGCGCGCAATGATGACTCGATGGATCGAAGGTCGTACTTGTTGACGCTGCAGCGGAAGAGTGTGGCCGCCGCGGCTCTGATACGGACCGGATGGTCGCGCATGTCTGGTCAAGGGCGACTACCGACCCGACTGGCACTTCTCGGGCGGCACTATCGAGTCCGATGAGTCACCCGCCGCCGGTTGCGAGCGAGAACTTTGCGAAGAACTCGGGCTCGACCTTTCTGTGGGCCAACTCCTGTGCCTCGAATGCGTACATGAAGAGCAGGATCCGCACGACGCGCTCCAGGTCGTCTACGACGGCGGCGTCCTCTCCGTCGGCGCTGCTGGGTGGCGGGACCACCCGCGGTGTGCCCGT
>JBIOVW010000903.1:0-4022 GCA_044867945.1 Nakamurella sp.
GGTGGGGGTGCCCGCCGCACTGCTCGGGGCCGGCGGCGCCGAGGTTGCCGGGGTCGGGGTGGCCTCCGTGGTCGCTGCGGCGGTGGTCGGCGCATCTTGCGCCTCGGCGATCGCGGTGACGGGTGGCTGCGGGTCGCCGGGGGTGGCCACGACCAGGTACGGACCGGTCATCCGGTCCAGCTCGTCGAGCAGCTGCGGATCCATGGCGACGGTGAGCGCGCCGGCGGGCAGTTCCCGCGCCGCCTCGCCGGTCAACCCGTCGAGCAGCACCGCCAGCCGGCCGCCGGGGGAGATGTCCGTGAGCAGGTCATCGTTGAGAAACACGCCGTCGACGCCGAGATGGGGTTCGTCGACCAGCGGCCAGACGAAGTTGAACGGCGTCGGTTGCCCGGTTGGCGGGGTGGTCGATTCCGGGGTCGGCGTGCTGCCGGGCACTCCCATGACCGTGAGCAGCAGGTGCAGCTCCCCGATCCGCGCCTCCAGCGGGCCCGCCTCGAGCACCACCCCGCCATTGACGTTGACCATCACCGGGTAGACACCGGGTCGGGTGAGGTCGAGCGAGGTGGGCCCGGTCAGGGTCGCGGTGAACTCGAAGGGCGCAGAGCTGCCGGCGGGTAGGGCCTGGGAGAGGTCGGTGAACGTGCTGGGTATCACGGCGGCCGGCTCGCTCGGCTCGGCGATCTCCTGATGCACGTCGGCCGTGGTGCGCAGCGCGTCGCCGCGTTGCACCCGGTACGACAGATTGACCAGCTCGTCCGGGCCGGTGTTGGTCATGGTGCCGGTGATGGTCAGCGTGGTCGGTCCGGTCGCGGTGACCAGGGTGGGACTGATCGTCGCCACGTCGAACGTCAGGCGGGTCACGTAGTCGCCGTACGGGGCGGCCGTCATCCGGAATTCGCTCGACGTGCGGGCCGCCGCGGGTGCGGTCGGGACCAGGGCCGCCATCAGCAGGGCGGTGAGGACGACGCCGAGCCGGAGGGCACCGGCCCATGCGGGTCGTTCGCGCCGACTTGGTCGTCGGCCGGCGACGTCGACCAGCGCCCACCCTGGGCCTACCGCCCACCCTCGCTCGGTCACGCCGTCGCCCGCCCGGTGCGGCGCCGCGGGTTTCTCACGCGGTGTCCGCCAGCAACTCGACCGCTCGACGCACCAACCGCCTCTCTCCGGCGTAGGCCAGCCGGTCGGTCAGGTCCGCCAGTGGAACCCACGCCACTTCGGTCACCTCGATGTCGGCGTCGGACAGTTCACCGGACACCGCCACCATCAGGTAATGGTGCACTCGCTTGTGGATCCGCCGGCCCTGCGCGACGAAGGTGTAGTCGACGCTACCCAGCCGCGCGGTGATGCGCCCGCTGATGCCGGTCTCCTCCTCGACCTCGCGCACCGCGGCCTGTTCCTGCGTCTCCCCCGCCTCGATGTGACCCTTGGGCAGCGACCAGCGCAGCCGGCCGCGCCGGTCCAATCGCCCGATCAACGCGCCGGAGGCAGTTCCGTCGAGCGTGCGTATCACCAGGCCGCCCGCCGACGTCTCGTCCGCCGGCCGGCGCATTCGGGGCGGCCCCGGCACGCGGCGACGGGCAGGAGGCATGGGCCGATGGTAGTGGGGACGGCTGTGCCGAAGGAGTCTCGAGCGAACCGGCAACATGCCGTACACACCGCGGTCGCACCTGAAGCTGGGACGCCGATTCCCCGCCGTGGCAAGGATCGTTCGGTCATCCACAGGACTGCCTGTCGATAGACTGGCCCGTCGTGTCCATTTCGCCCCGTGCCGCCCAGCCCAAGGGCGCGTCCCCCCGCGGATCCGGCCGGCCGCCCGATCGGCTGTCCGAACTGCAGCGCACCGCTGTCGCAGACCTGTTGCGGATCGCCCCGGTCGCCGACGATCTCGGCGACCGGTTCACCGCGGCCGGCCACCAGTTGCACCTGGTCGGCGGGTCCGTGCGGGACGCGCTGCTGGGTCGCCTCGAGGACGATCTGGACTTCACCACCGATGCCCGGCCCGAGCAGGTGCTGCGGCTGATCAAGGGGTGGGCCGAGAGCACCTGGCAGACCGGGATCGAGTTCGGCACGGTCGGCCTGGCCAAAGGCGGTTTCCGGCTGGAGATCACCACCTTCCGCTCCGACCTGTACGACGGCGAGACCCGTAACCCCGAGGTCACCTTCGGCGACACCCTGCAGGGCGACCTGCTGCGCCGCGACTTCGCGGTCAACGCGATGGCCGTGTCGCTGCCCGGACACGTGTTCACCGATCCGTTCGGCGGGCTCGGGCAGCTGGCCGCGCGGGTGCTGGACACCCCCGGCACTCCGGAGCAGTCCTTCCGCGACGATCCGCTGCGGATGCTGCGGGCGGCTCGGTTCGTCTCGCAGCTCGGCTTCCACCCGGCCGACCGGGTGGTGGCCGCCATGACCGCGATGGCCGGGGAGATCGACCGCATCACTCCGGAGCGGGTGGGCGCCGAGCTGGTGAAGCTGATGCTGGGCGAGTATCCGAAGGACGGGCTGCGGTTGCTCACCGATACCGGGCTGGCCGATCGGATCCTGCCGGAGCTGCCGGCGCTGCGCCTGGAACGCGACGAGCATCACCAGCACAAGGACGTCTACGAGCACACCCTGACGGTGCTGGACCAGGCGACCGCCCAGGAGACGGACGACCCGGACCTGACCTTGCGGTTGGCCGCCCTGATGCACGACATCGGCAAGCCGGCGACGCGCCGGTTCGAGCCGGGCGGTGGGGTCAGCTTCCACCATCACGAGGTGGTCGGCGCCAAACTCGTGCGCAAGCGGTTACGGGCTCTGCGGATGCCCAAGGCGTTGATCGACGACGTGGCCATGCTGACATTCCTGCATCTGCGTTTCCACGGGTACGGCACCGGGGCGTGGACGGATTCGGCCGTGCGCCGATACGTCACCGACGCCGGCCCGTTGCTGCCTCGGTTGCACAAGCTGGTGCGGGCAGATTGCACCACCCGCAACCCGGGGCGGCGCGCCGCGCTGCAGCGTTCCTACGACTCGTTGGAGGAGCGGATCGCCCGGATCGCCGCCGAGGAGGACCTGGCCCGGGTCCGGCCGGACCTGGACGGCAACGCGATCATGGAACTGCTGGGGGTGCCGCCGGGTCCGGTGGTCGGCAGGGCGTGGGAGTACCTGAAGGAACTCCGCCTGGAGCTGGGACCGCTCGACCGGGAGGCCGCCGAGGCCGCGCTGATGGACTGGGCGCGGCGCGAGGGTGTCATCGGCTGATTCCGCTTCGAGTCCCGCGCCGGTGTGGGCCGCGGCGTGGACCGGGACACCCGGGTCGCTGATCAAACCCGCGCCGAACCGAACGAATCGGACGGGGAAGGCGAAAATGAACGCCGCTTCCGGCCCTGGTGGGTCCGTCCCCGCGGATTGAACCCGGATGCCGTCCCGACGAGTGGCTGGGTGTGCGGGGGGTGGAGGTCGGGCTGCGTCAACGCGGCGCTGACCCGGGCAAATCGGGCACGGTTTCGCCAAGTTGATCAGCGTGACGGCAAGGCACAGCGGACAAGGCGGAGATATCGGACATTTCGGCCCTGTGAGGGTTCGGCTGATCAGCGCGCCGGTTCTTGGCCGGGTCGTCCCGCTGGGGTGACAACTCTGGCCCACGTCCGTTGTCCCGGTTCGGTCGACTCTGCACGGAGCGGGCGCACCTCACGACGTCCCGGAGCACCTTGCGCGTCGCCCGCTTGTCGTGAAGTGCGCCCAGCTGTCGTGAAGTGCACCCGCGTGTCGTGAAGTGCCTCAGCGCTGGGAACTGTGCCAGCGATATCCGGTCGCCGGAACGGCGCCGATTCGTCGAAGTGGCCCGGCCGAGCCGGGCCGGTGACACCCACCGGGTGACTGCTGCGGGCGGCTGCCGCACCGGCAGCTGGTGGCCACCACGCTGATCAATCACGCTGATCGACGCGGCGCTGATCCGGGCAAATCGGGCACGGCTTCGCCAAGTTGATCAGCATGGCGCCATTGCGCTCCGGACGAAGGGAAGCCATCGGACATTGCGACCC